>CAYTQL010000097.1:0-9552 GCA_964439555.1 uncultured Planctomycetaceae bacterium
GGGGTCGCCGTGGCGCCGGTGTCGTCATTGACGATCTTCAGGGTCCACTGCCCGGTGCCCGAGCTGTAGACCGCGCTGGCGGTGACGTCGCTGCCGTGATCGGCGTTGATCTCGGTAACGATGTCGTTGAGCGTCTTCTCCTCGTCCTGCGAGAAGGCGATGTCCACCGTCACCGTTGCGGCGTCGGAGTCCTGGAAGTTGAACTCCAGGGTGTGGGCGCCGTCGTTGCCTTCCTCGATGTACGAGACGTTCGGGTCCGTCACCCACATGGTGCTCGTCGCCGTGGCGCCGGTCGCGGCAGTGCCGATCGCGTCGGAGCTCAGATCGTGCGTGTTGATCTGGATCGTCTGACCCGTGGTCAGCCCGCCGCCCAGCGCGATGGTCTTCGCGTCGTTGTTGTCGGCCCCGAGCAGGTTGTGACCGTTGAACTCGGTGTTGTCGGCGATCCGGGTGATCTCCTGAGCGAGCTCGGCGAACTCCTCCTGCATGATCGTCTTCTGCTCGGTGGAGTACGTATCGGTCGCGGCCTGCTCGGCCAGCTCACGCATACGCACCAGGATCTCGTCGATCGAGCCCAGGGCCCCTTCAGCGGCCTGGAGCATCGAGATCGCGTCGCGGGCGTTCCGGGCGCCCTGGTTCAGCGCGGCGATGTCCGCCCGGATCAACTCGCGAACCGCCAGGCCGGCCGCGTCGTCCTTCGCACCGTTGATGCGAAGACCGGACGAAAGCCGCTCGACCGACTGCGTCAGGTTGTCGTAACTCGACCCCAACTGCCGGGCCGCGTTCATCGACATAATGTTGTTCTTGATCGCTAGCATCTACCTTCTCCCTTAAACAAGTGGCTTGTGGCTTGGGGGTTGCAGACCAACGCAGCCTGCCGCATCGAACCCGTGCTCCACGAACCTGAGACGTTCCTCGACAAGTTCCTAACCCGCAGCCGCATGCCCGACCGTTTCCACCGTGATTATCGAGCCCCCCCCGGGACACTTGAGGGCTATGGGCAGAAAAACTTCATTCTGGGCAAGATAGGAAGTACAGATAACCCCTATAGAACGCGGCAACTCGAGAGAAGCGCGAAGAACCCCCGCACCTAAACATCTTTTTTTCAGAGTTTTACGATCAGATAGAGTTCTCGGAGCCCCCGGCCCCGGCAGAATCACAAAAGCTCAGAAAAATCCGGCGAAGCCCCGGCGACCTCCGCAAAGTCTGATAACCCTCAACCGGGCGCTCGCTCCAGCGGAAGAAAACCCGCGGGATCCCCCGCCGACGAAACCGCTTGGACTCGTTCGCGGGAGCTACTGCCCCAAGGCCGAGAGAATCGCCCGCGCCAGCTTCAGGTCCTCCGCCGTGGTCACCTTCAGGTTCCGCCGGTCGCCGCGGACAATGCGGACCGGGTGTCCGAGCGCCTCGACGAGGGCGGCGTCGTCAGTGGCCTCGGCATCGGCGGCGCAGGCGCGACGGAACAACTCCCGCTCGAAGACCTGCGGCGTCTGCGCCTCCCAGAGGGACTCGCGATCCACCGTTGCCTCGATGCGCCCTTCGCGGACCCGCTTGAGCGTCGCCGCGACGGGCACGCCCAGGATCGCCGCACCGCTCTCGCCCGCGGCGGCGAAGACCGCGTCGATCGCCTCCTGCGTAATGCAAGGCCGGGCCGCGTCGTGCACGGCGACCAACGCCGCCTCTTCGCGGAGAGCCGCGAGGGCGTTGCGGACCGACGCCCCCCGGGAGGCGCCCCCGCCGACCGTTTCGACGCCCAGGATCGCGAGTCGCTCGCCCCACGCGCTGCGAAAGCCGTCCAGCCCCTCCGGCGACACGGCCAGGACGATCTGAACCACGTCCCGGCGTCGGGCGAAGGCGGCGCAGGTGCGCAGGAACATCGGCTCGCCGCCGACGGGCTCGAGAATCTTACTCCGCCGCCCGCCGAAGCGACGCGACGCCCCCGCCGCCGGAATGATCACCGCTGTGCCGTTCATGGCGTCATGCTACACCGACCCCTGCAACGCGCAAAGGCGCAGAGAGAACAGAAGCCCTCCCGGGGCGTCGTTCTGCGGTTGATCGCTCGCCGGTCTGCGGACCCCGGCGGTCGTCGGCCGGCCGTTTGTGACCGTTTTCACAAACTCGCTTCAAAGCGGCTGGACGCGTTCGGGAGCGGTTGCTAGGATAGTTCTTTTCTACGCGCGTGTGTGTAAGCAGGTGCACCCCATGACGCATCTACAGCGAAAATCAGGCGGCTGCGAGCACGGATGCAAAAGCTGCGGGCGACTGCTGGACAACGTCTCCAGCGGCGCGGCGACCGGCTGGCGGCTGGTGCTCGGCGCGGCGGGGATTTTTTTGGTTCCGCTGCTGGCGGCGCTGGCGGGCGTGATGCTCGCGGGCGATTCGCCCGACGCGCAGGTCGCCGCCGGGGGCGGTGCGTTTCTCCTGGCTGCGGGCGTCGCCGCGGGCGTCGCCCGGCGGATGCGCTCCGGCAAGGGCGTTTGTGACGAGGGCAGGACATGACCGCGACGCAGAGCAAGCTGGGCGGACGGGGCGTATTTCCGCGCGGCGTCCATCCGCCGGACCGGAAAGAGTTCGCCGCCGAGGCGCCGATCGAAGTGCTCCCGAACCCCGGGAAGCTGGCGATTCCCCTGCTCCAACACCTCGGCGCGCCCTGCGAGCCGCTGGTGAAGATCAAGCAGGAGGTCGCCGCGGGCGAGAAGGTCGGGCAGGCGGACGCCTTCATCAGCGCCCCGGTGCACGCCTCGCTCGGCGGGGTCTGCGGGAAGGGCTCGGTGACGACGCTGCCCAACGGGCGGCACGTGCCGACCGTACCGATCACCGTCGGGGAGGACCAGCCCGCCGGCGACGCCCTCCGCCAGAACATCTACGGCGGCGACTGGCCGACGACCGGGCTCGACGCCCACCAACCCGGGGAGATCGCCGAGGCGGTCCGCGAGGCGGCCATCGTCGGGCTCGGCGGAGCGGCCTTTCCGACCTCCGTGAAGCTCTCGGTCCCCGAAGGCAAGACCATCGATACCCTCCTGCTCAACGGCTGCGAGTGCGAGCCCTACCTCACCGCCGACTACCGCCTGATGCTCGAACACCCCGAGCCGATCCTCACCGGCGCACTGCTGGCGGCGCGGGCGGTCGGGGCGGAGACCGTCGCGGTCGCCATCGAAGACAACAAACCGACCGCCATCGACACGATGCGCACCGCGGCCGAGGGGACCGGCGTCGAGATCGTCCCGGTCCATACCAAGTACCCCATGGGCGGGGAGAAGCAGACGATCGTGGCCGTGCTGGACCGTGAGACGCCCACCGGCGGACTTCCGCTGGACGTCGGCGTGGTGGTGCTGAACGTGGGCACCGCCGCGGCCGTGGCGCGGGCGGTGCTTCGCGGCGGGGCGCTGACGCACCGGGTGCTCACCGTCAGCGGCGCCGGCGTCCGGGAACCGAAGAACCTTCTCGCCCCGATCGGCGTGACCTACCGGGAGTTGATCGACGCGGCCGGGGGGCTCACCGACGACGCCGCGCGGGTCCTAGCCGGCGGACCGATGATGGGGTTCACCCTCGGCGACCTCGACGCGGTGGTCACCAAGGGCACCAGCGGCGTGACGGTGCTCACCGAAGAGGACGTCCGCCGCACGCGCGAGACCGCCTGCGTTCGCTGCGGGCGGTGCGTGGACGTCTGCCCGGTGAACCTCGTGCCCACGCGCATCGCGCTGTCGGCGAAGGCGAAGGACTGGGACCGGGCGAAGCGCTACCACATGGTCGCGTGCATCGAATGCGGTTGCTGCGCCTACATCTGCCCGGCGCAGATTCCGCTGGTCCAGTTGATCCGCATGGGCAAGGCCACCGCACCCAGAGACTGAACGCAAACGGCAAGCAGCAGAGGCCGGACGGCGGGCGCCGAGGGAGGCCGGGCTTGCCATTGACGTCGGAAGCGGATCTCGGCCCCCGCGGGCTTTGCGATCGCCGCGGCGGCAAACGGATCGCACGCCGTTGTCGTTTTTCGGAGCAGACATGGCTGAGGAAACCAAGCAGACGACCGAGACGACGCCCACGGCGCCCGTGGTCGTCGCGCCCGGGCCGCACCTGACCGGCGGGACGCCGGGCTCGACGCGGCGGATGATGCTGGATGTGCTGATCGCCCTGGCCCCGGCGACGCTGACGGCGGTGATCTTCTTCCGGTTCTACGCGATCCAGCAACTGGCGGTCTGCATCGCCGGATGCGTGGCGGCGGAGCTGCTCTTCACCGCCATGCGCGGGCGCCGGGCGCCGGTGGGGGATCTCTCGGCCGTGGTGACCGGGGCGATCCTGGCGTTGAGCATTCCGGCGACCACGCCGTGGTGGGTGGCGCTGATCGGGGCGGTGACGGCGATCGGGCTGGGCAAGGTCGTCTTCGGCGGCGTGGGGATGAACATCTTCAACCCGGCGATGGTCGGGCGGGCGTTCATCATGCTCGCCTTCGCGGGCTTCCTCGTGGCCGGGGCGTACGAGACCGACGCCGCCGGCGCCCCCGCGCTGCTGACCGAGGCGACGCCGATGACCTCAGCGTTCAAGGCGAGCGAGGGCTTCCCGCTGTGGCGGCTGCTGGTGGGCAACGTTAACGGATCGCTCGGCGAGACTTCGGCGATCGCCCTGCTGCTCGGCGGGGCGTACCTGGTGCTCCGCCGGACGGCGAGCTGGGAGATTCCCGCAGGCGCAGCCGTCGGGCTCGTGGCGGTCGGCGTGCCGGTGAACCTTTTCGGCGGCGGGGACTGGACGGTGCTGCATCACCTCCTGGGCGGGGCCTTTCTGTTCGGGGCGTTCTTCATCGCCACCGACCCGGTTTCCAGCCCGCTGACGCCGAAGGGCAAGTGGGCTTTCGGCATCCTCTTCGGCGTGCTGGTGATGGGCATCCGCCTGCTGACCAACTATCCCGAGGGCGTGATGTTCTCGGTGCTCCTGGCCAATGCGGCCGCCCCGCTGATCAACCGGTGGACGATCCCGACCCCCGTCGGCGGACCGACCCCTGCCCCGGCGAAATGAGAAGGCGACAACCGCGAAAACGCCGAGACGCAGAGGAACGCGAAGAACGACGGCAAAACCGATTCCGAACCGCTCGGCGGCCTGCGATTGCCGCTTGTCCGTTGGAGAACTGACATGCTTGGACATCTGAAGACAGGGTGGCTTGTGCTGGTGCTGGCGCTGGTGTTCGGCGCGGCGCTGGCGGGAGTGCAGGTCGCCTGGGGACCGATCATCGAGCGGAACAAGGTCCAGGCCGCCAAGCGGCAGATCCCCGTCCTGCTGCTGGGCCCGATGGACGCCGGACAGGCCGCCGAGGCCCTCGCCGCGATGCAGGTCGAGAGCCACGAGTTCAGGATCCCCCAACCCGGCGGCGGGGAGAAGTACTACACCGCCTACCAGGCCCGCTCGGCGGACGGTGAGCTTCTGGGCTTCGTCGTCCAGGGCGCGGGGCGCGGGTACGCCGACGTTATCGAGCTGCTCGTCGGGCTCGACCCGTCGCTGGAGTCGATCACCGGCATGAGCGTGCTGGCCAATAACGAGACGCCCGGGCTGGGCAACAAGATCGCCGACGACGACTGGGAAGCCCAGTTCCGCGGCAAAGACCTCTGGTCGCCCGTGAAGGTCGCCAAGAAGGGCGAAGTCGACGCGCCCGAGGAAGTCCAGGCCGTCACCGGCGCGACGATCAGCTCCGAGGCCGTCGCCGAAATCGTCAACCGCATCATCCGCGATACCCACGGGCGCCTGAAAAACCTCCGGGGCCCGACCGACCAGGCGGAGGAGTAGCATGCCCGATACCGGACCGACCGCACTGGAACGCTTCTGGCAGGGCGTGATTCCCGAAAACCCGGTCTACCGTCAGTTGCTCGGGCTCTGCCCGACCCTGGCCGTGACGGCCTCGATGGCCGCGGCGATGACCATGAGCGCGGCGGTGATCTTCGTGCTGTTCTGCGCGAACCTCATCACCAGCCTGATCCGCCCGCTGCTCAAGCCCCACCTGCGAATTCTCGTGTTCACGCTGACGATCGCGACCTTCGTGACGATCGCCGACCGCTTCCTGGCGGCGTTCCTCTTCCCGATGTCCCAGGAGCTGGGCCCGTACATCCCGCTGATCATCGTCAACTGCGCGATCATCTCGCGGTGCGAGGTGTGCGCCTCGAAGCAGTCGATCCCGACGGCGCTGTCCGACGCGATCGGGCAGGGGCTGGGCTTCACGCTCGCCCTGGCGTCCATCGCCACGGTCCGCGAGCTGCTCGGCGCCGGTTCCTGGTTCGGCTGGGAGCTGTTCTGGAAAGCCGGGACCCCGGGCGAGGCGTACCGCTGGGGCATCATGGGCCTGGCGCCGGGGGCGTTCATCACCCTCGGCGTGCTGCTGGGCGCGGCGCTGTGGATCGCCGCCCTGATCGACAAGGGCAGGAAGGTCTGAGGACCGCCCGGAACGCAAGATGACGACTCGAAACTGGACCGTTGAAATTCCGCTTCCGAGCCCCTGAACGGGTACACGCATGGAAACACTCACGCAACTGATCCTGATCGCCGTGGGGGCGGCGCTGATCAACAACTTCGTGCTCCACTACTTCGTGGGCATCTGCCCCTTCATCGGCGTCTCCCGACGGGTGGACATGGCGCTGGGCATGGGCCTGGCCGTGACCTTCGTGATCACCATCGCCTCCACGCTGAGCTGGATCTTCACCTATTACATCCTCCAGCCCGGCGCTCCCCTCTCGGCCGCAATCGCCGGGGGGTTCATGGAGCCCGAGCAGGCGGCGAAGGTGGACCTCTCCGTGCTCAGCTACATCGTGTACATCTTCGTGATCGCCTCGAGCGTGCAGTTCGTGGAGATGTACGTCCGCAGGTTCTTCCCGCCGCTGTACAAGAGCTTCGGGGTCTACCTGCCGCTGATCACCACCAACTGCGCCATCCTTTTCGGGTGCCTGATGATCCTGGGCATGATCGTGGGCGTCAGCCCGGACGAGCAGTGGGGCCTGGGCGAGGCGCTGACGCTGGCGATCTTCGCGGGGATCGGCTTCACCCTCGCGATCGTCATCATGGCGGGCATCCGCGAGGAGCTGGACCACTGCGACGTGCCCGAGCCGCTCAAGGGCCCGGGGATCACGCTGATCGTCGCGGGCATCCTGTCGATGGCGTTCCTGGGCTTCTCCGGGATGGACCGGAAGCTCGAGAGCCTGCTCGCCCCGCCCGCCGTCGCCACCGAGGCGACCACCGAGGCGACCCCCGAAGCGCCCAGGATGCAACGCCCCGAAGCCGCCGGCGACCGCGAGGACGCCCAACCCGCAGAGCCCGAAGACCTGATCGACTGAGGCTGACCATGACCACGCTGATTCTCCTGCTGGCCGCGGCGACCATGCTGGTGCTCGCGATGCTGATGACCCTGGTGCTCGGCTGGGCGAACCGCGCCTTCCACGTGGAGGTCAACCCGCTGGTCGAGAAGGCGTTGGACATTCTCCCCGGCGCCAACTGCGGCGGGTGCGGGTACGTCGGCTGCTCCGAGTACGCCGAGGCGGTGGTCACCGAGGGCGAACGCCCCGACAAGTGCCCCGTCGGCGGGGAGGGCTGCTCGAAGGCGCTGGCGATGCTGATGGGCCTGGACCTCACCGCGGCCGCCCCGTACCGGGCGGTGGTCCACTGCGCCGCCCACACCGACGATCTCACCGCCCGCGGCGACTACCGCGGCGAGCCGACCTGCGCTTCGGCGAACCTCGTCTCCGGGGTGATCAGTTGCACCTACGGCTGCCTGGGGCTCGGCGACTGCGAGCGTTCCTGCCCCTTCGACGCCATCCATGTCCTCGACGGGCTGGCGACGGTGGACTACGACAAGTGCGTCGGCTGCGGCGCCTGCGAGCGTGCCTGCCCGCGGCACATCATCTCGATGGTGCCCTTCAAGCAGGAACAGATGCTCGTGGTCAAGTGCTCGAACAAGGACTTCGGCAAGGACGTCAAGGCGGTCTGCCGGGTCGGCTGCATCGGCTGCGGCGCCTGCGCCCGCATCCACGGTGACCTGTTCTCCATGGAAGACAACCTCCCGGCGATCGACTACGAGACCTACGAGGAACAGACCGAGGGCCTCGAAGCCGCCGTGGCGAAGTGCCCCATCAAGAGCCTCGTCTACGTCGGCGCCCCGAGCGAGACCGACAAGGCCGCCGTCGCCGACGAAGAGGTCCCCGACGTCGTCCAGCCCGACTTCAAGACCACCGTCGATGACACGGAGTGGCACGGGTAGTCTCGCTCGCCTGTGATCAACAGGGAGGGACGGAGCTTTGCAGCGCCCCCGACAGACCGTCGCCGCGGCCGCCAAGGTCGTCATGGCCAGCGGATGGGGCGTCCTGGCGTACGAACCCATCGGCGACGCCCTCGTCGTCCTCCAGTCCGAGAAGCACCAGAACCAGGCGCTCTGGTCCGTCGTCCCCCTGCGGGTCTGCGACGTCTGGGAACACGCCTACTACCTCAAGTACCAGAACCGCCGCGGCAAGTGGGTCGACGCCTTCATGGATCTGGCCAACTGGGACTTCGCCGGCAAGCGCCTCGCCGCCGCCCGGAAGCTGCGAGCATGACCGCAACGGTCTGACTGCCCGGAGACGGGGGTCGCGCAGATCGCCGTCCCGGATCGCCGGCGACATCGTGGGCAAACCGCGTCCATCGCGGGCGATTCCCTGGCAAATCGGAGGATTCCCGCTGGGAGTCTGAACCAGAAAGTGAGATCCGGCATCCGGGCAGGCCGCCTGCGCCGTCAAGCCGCGTCGGCTGCGGGAGGTCGTCGAAGCCGAGAAGTCCGACGCGGTGGGCTGAACGCGCCGGCCCTGCCCGACGCCGTCAGTTCGTGTCCACCCCGGTGCGCCGGACCCGCAGCGCCTCCTTGGCCCGGCCTAGCTTGTCCAGAAACGCGCTGCGCCGGAAGGCCGCGGTCCACTTCCGCAGGATCAACCAACCCCCCGTGCGGTACAGCCGTCTCAGCCACGTGCGGTACCAGCGCTGCCACGCCTCCCGCGCCCGGTGGGCCCGCAGCGCGATCGCCGGAAACGTCAGGATGCTCAACCCCACGTTGAACAGCGTCCGCGGGCGGTAGTAATGCCCCATCAGCTTGTACGCCGCATTCTGGAGGTCTTCCGGGACCAGCGGCTCGTCCGGCTGGATCAGCGGGAAGTTCCCGTCGTAGTACTCCAGCCCGACGTGATCGGTGGGAAACACGCGATCCTCCGCCTCAAGCCGATCCGTCAGCTCCGTCCCCGGCAGCGGGATCGGCTGGAGGATCTGCACCGTATCCAGCCTCGCCTTGCGCAGGAACCGCCGGAAGTGCCGCACACGCTCCTCCAGGCCCATGCGGAACTCCCCGCCAGGGCGCGCGGGATACCCGAAAATGAACATCCCGTGGATGCGGAACCCCAGCGCCTGGTAGCGCTTGACCGAGTCGAGCATGTCCTCGGGCTTGAGCGACTTGCTCATCGCCTCGAGCTCCTGGGGGATCGGCGACTCGAACCCGATCGCCACCGTGTTGATGTTCGCCTCCCGCATGGCCGCGAGGAGTTCGGTGTCGCGGGCCTTGTCCAG
>CAYTQL010000098.1:0-9534 GCA_964439555.1 uncultured Planctomycetaceae bacterium
CTGCCCGGCGGCGAGTTCGTCATCGAGGACGCCGGCGGCTCGGCGACCTACACCTTCACCCTCGCCCTGAAGGACGCGGCCGGGGGCGACGGGGTCGTCAGCATCGTCGATTCCGACGACGACCACGACGAGATCATCCTCCTCGAGGTCGCCAAGACTTCCCCGCCCGAGGACGCCGGAAGCAACCCGCTGACCGACGAGCTGACCTTCAACGATCACGAGATCATCAACGGGCGGGAGGTCATCCGCTTCAACGACTCGATGGAGCGGGTCTTCATCCCCGTCTACGAGACGGAGCTGGACGACGAGGGCGAGAAGACCTTCCACCCCGACGAGCTTCGGATCGTCTCCGACGGCGCGACGGCGAACTTCGGGCTCACCGACCTGCACGTCGAGGCGGGCAGCGTTTTCGTGGAGACCAACCTCGACGGCGACAACTTCCGCTTCGACGTCGACCAGGCGAAGGTCCCCGGCGGACTTCTCGCCGACTTCGTCCTCGACGGGACGGTCCACGCGACGGGCGATTTCGACATCACCGCCGAGACCATCGGCTCCTCGGCCGGGGTGGGCCGCGTGGACTACACCATCGACGCCCACGACCTCGACTGGCTGATTACCGAATCCGACGTGATCGTCAACGCCCGGATGAACGCGATCAACTCCGGGCGGCTCGACGTGTACGCCGCCAACGCCGCGAGCCCGGCGGACATCGACCTCAACGTCGATATCCTCGCCTCCTCCGGCGACAACACCGACGGGCTCGGCGGCGGAGAACTCCGCTTCATCGCCGAGGGCGTGATCAACCTCGGCGGCGGGATGGAGTTCCTCGGGGCCTCGGCGCACCTGCTGCTCGCCGGGGACAACATCTTCAACCTCACCGAGCCCGAGAACACGATCATCACCACCGTCGGCGCGGCCACCGTCTTCACGCGCGACGAGGGCGCCGCCGCCGGCAGCGAGATTCTCATCCGCGAGACCGACGGGCTCCGAATCCTCGGCGAGGACCTCTCCGGGGCCCCGGCCGAGAACCCGGTCGGGCTCTCCAGCGCCCACGGGGTTATCGAGGTGACCCTGCTGGGCGTCGACGCGCGCCTGTCGCTGGAGTCCGGCGGGATCGTCACCCGCACGGCCGAGCGGGACATCGTCCTGACCGCCGACGACTTCGACTTCTACCCCGCCGCCGACGGTCGCGACCTGACCATGGACCGTCCCGACGGCGAGGGGGTCGTGGGCAGCGGACAGCTCATCCTCAAGACCTCCAACGCCACCGACTGGGTCCTGGGCACCGCGGCCGAGCACCCGCAGGGGCGGGACTGGACCGACTTCTACGAGGACGTCCCGACCTACTCCTCCTGGCCGGCGCACGTGGGCGGGAACTTCACCGGCGAGGGCGTCGAGGCGACCTACGACGAGGACGGAACCCTCTTCACCAACACGGTCCACCTCTCGACGCGGGACCTCTCGGGGATCGCCGACGGCTTCTCGCTGATCGTCATCGGCGAGGACCTCGACGGCGCCGTGCCCACCGAGGAGATGACCTTCGGCGACGCCATGGACGCCGAGATCGTCAAGCAGACCGGGGCGGAGCGGATTCGCGACTCGGCCTTCCGGGACGACGTGATCCTCAACGCCCGCACGATCTACATCGAGGGCGAGGTCGAGGTCCGGGCCCCCGGCGCCGAGCCGCCGCTGACGCTCCAGGTCAACACCGACGTCCTGCACGTCAAGTCCAAGAACATCAACAATCCGCTGGGCGGCGCCGACAGCGGGATCACCGCGGACCTGATGGATCTGGCGCCCGACGGCCCGGACGTCGACGGCATCCGCGAGCGACTGGTCCTCGACGGCTGGCTGCGCACCTGGGGCGATATCCGCGTGGAGATCACCGGCGAGGGGTCGCACAACGCCGACGAGTACGCTTCGCCCATGATGGCGGGGGTCGATGAGACGGTGAACATCGACGGCGTGGATTACTCGAAGACCATCAACAACGTTTACCAGGGCGTCGCCGGCGAGTTGCGGACCTACAACCCCGGCGGCGTTATTGAGATCACCACCGCCCACTCGGTGGTCCTCGAAGGGCTCACCATGGTCGAGGGCGAAGGTTCGCGGGTCAGTCTCGACGCGGGCACCTACTTCGAACTCGCCCAGATCGCCGGGGTCATCTCCTCGTCCGACCCCGAGAGCCTCGTCGAGATCACCGCGCCCTACGCCGTCTACGTCAACGGCGAGATCCTCGCCGGCGTCGAGTGGGTCGGCGGAGTCAAGCACCTCATCGGGCCCGGCGCGGACGTGATCGTGGAGTCCGGGCACGAGCTGCGAATCTTCGGGGCCATCACCTCCGCCGACGTGATGGAGCTCACCGGGCAGGACGACCAGAACTGGAACACCGAGACGCGCGACCCGGTGGACGCTTCGATCCACCTGACCGGGCAGTTGACCAGCCTCGCCGACGACTCCCTCCTGCGGCTCGAAGGCCCGGACGACATCCTTGTCGAGGGCAGCATCTTCGTCCGCGGGACCAACGCCGGACTGCGGATCGACTCCGGGCAGCGGGTGAAGTTCGCCACCAGCTTCGTCGAGGTCGAGGACGGCATCGACATCTACGGGCGGGGCAAGACCCTGGACCTCGAGGACGACATCGCCTCCAGCGTCTACATCGAGCCCACGGCCGTGATTACGTCCTTCCAGGACGGGAGCAATATCTACATCGAGGGCGCCCACGACGTGGACATCTTCGGCTCGGTGGTCGCCGGCGGGGCGATCGGGCCCATGGGCGTCACCTGGTCCGGGACCGACTCGGAACTCGTGGTCCGCGCCGGCGAGCAGGTCTACCTCGACTCCGGCCTGCTGGCCAGCGACTCGGTCACCGTCCTCGGCGGGCCCGTGGACCCGGCCGATCCGGACGACTTCAGCTTCGAGCCCGACAGCGACCGCCCGCTGAGCGTGGTGGTCACCACCGCCGCGGGCATGACCGCCGGCGGACGGACCTCGGACAACACCCCCGGGCTCGTCCGCATCTACGGCGCCAGCGGCGTGGAGATGATGGGCAAGCTCTACGCCGGGGCGACCAAGTACCAGCTCTGGGATTCCGAGGGCAACCTCATCAAGGAAATCCTCGACTGGGAGGACGCCTTCGGCGGGCAGGTCTTCCTCGAATCGCCCGGGCAGGTCTTCGTCGGCGGCTGGACGCAGAACCAGAGCAGTGACGTGGACCTCGGCGAGACGGTGCTTCTGGATATCACCCTCGACCCGGAGGCGGAGTTCGGACCCACCACCAGCGGGACCGCCACGGTTTCCGCGACGCCCGAGACCGAGACCCGCCTCAGCGAGCTGCGGGACCTCGTGGCCGATGCGCTGACGGCCGAGTTCGGCAGCGACCTCTCAGCGGCCGTCGAGGACAATCGCCTGGTCTTCAGCGCCGACGTACCGTTCACCATCGAGAGCTCCTCGACGTTCAAGGAGCTTCTCGGGCTCGGCATGCTGGACAACGTGGCCGATGAGGTCCCCGCCAACGCGGAGATCGCCGCCGACGTCGCCCCGGCGTCCGCGGCGCTGGGCGGGCCGGTCGAGCTGATCTTCAACGACGGCGAGAGCGACGAACTCGGGAGCCTTTCCCTGACCGCCGCCGAGACCGCCGCCCTTACCGACCTCGGCGAGCTGATCGGACTGATCAATACGAAGCTCAACGACGCGGGCATCGACAACCTCTACGCCTACGAGCATGAAACCGACGGGCTGATCGTCTTCTCCAGCCTCTACGACTTCGAGATCGACTCCGCCTCCACCCATGCGGACCTGCTGGGCTTCAACGACCTCTCCGGCGACACCACGGCCGAGAGCGAACGGGGCGACGCCACCTGGCAGGTCCGCCCGGCGGGCGTGCTGCTGGGCGACGCGGTGGAGACCGGCGGGTACATCACCGCCGCGGGCGCCGGGGCGGGCGAACCGGCGATCCTCCTGAAGAACTGGGACACCGCCGAGCATCCCTACACCGGCGGCGACGTCGGCGTCCGCGTCAACGGCGCCAGCGAGCTGACCACGCGGGACGACTACAGCCGCATCGTCGTCGAGTCGAAGCGCAACGCCGAGATCGAGGGGCACCTGATCGCCGGCGGCGAGATCGAGACCATCCGCGACGGCGAGACCGGCGGGTTCATCGGCTCGCGCCTGATTCCCTTCGAGACCACCGCCGCCCATACCGAAATCAGCATCGACGCCGAATACCAGGCCCGCATCGGCACCACGATCGGCGCCGGCGGACTCATCGAGGTCAGCGGCGGGCTCGACCCGGCCGCATCGCCCGACCCGGCCGACCCGTGGGACTGGTCCGACGCCAGCGTACTGATCTACGGCTCGGCGCTGATGGAAACCTGGGGCGAGAACTCCCAGATCAACGTCTCGGGCGCCGGCGACATCCGCGTGCTCACGCCCACGCACTTCCACGAGGTCGAACCCGACGACTGGGCCGCCGGGCCGCGGGCGTACATGGTCGGCGAGTCGCAGATCATCCTCGGCGGGCTTCTCCCCGCGCCGGTGGAGATGGTCTTCCAGAAGCGCGACGCGATGGGCGCCGACATCCAGCGGACGCTCACGCTCGACGCCGGCGACTACACCAACGACGGGCTCATGATCGCCCAACTCGATTTCAACATGTCCCAGTCGCCCTTCAGCGACGTGTTCTACGACATGAACAACTCGCAGGAGGGGCGGTACATCATCATCGATGCGCCGTACGACTTCGAACTGCTGCCCAGCTCCACCAACCTCGACCTGCTCGGCCTGGCGACCTGGCAGGACGCGGAGGTCGTCTACCCCGACGCCGAACTGGCCGGCGACGCCGACCTGCCGACCACCGGCCGACTGATCGCCGACGTGGTCCTCGATATCGAGATGGACGACGGCGTCGGCGGGACGATCGACGATACGGTCACCATCGCCGCGGCCGCGACGACCGGAAACAGCACGGTCTCCGAACTGGTCGGGACAATCAATGCCGCGCTGGACGCGAGCCCCTTCGCCGAAATCGACGCCGAACTGGTCGACGGGCGAATCGTCCTCGGGACGCTCGGACGGGACTTCACCATCAAGGAGACCTCGCAGAACGTCCCGCTGCTGGGGCTCCGGGGCGGCTGGAAGACCGAGGAGCTTCGCGAGCTGGCGACGCTGACCCCGGCTTCCGAGGCGCCCACGACCGGCGACCTGGTGCGCGACCTGGTGCTGGTGATCCGCGTGGACGCGGCCGACGTGGACGACGAACTGCTCGGGGCGGTGATCGTTCCCGCGGGCGACCGGGCGGACCTTTCCGAGCTGGTCAGCGACATCAACGCCGCCCTGGCCGGCGCCGACGTGCCGCGCTACGAGGGCGCCCGCACCTTCGCCGATTACCTCACCGCCTCGCTGCGGGACGGGAAGCTGCTGCTCAGCGGGCCCGAGCCCTTCCAGCTCTACGTCGCGTCGCAGAACACCGAACTGGTGGGCATCGTCGGCGGGGACGACCTCGCGGCGAGCGAGGTCTTCTCCGACGCCTACCTCGAAGGCGACAGCGACATCTCCTCGCCGGTGCTCGGCGCGCCGGTGACGCTGGAGTTGTCGGTGGATCGCGCCAGCGACGTGGTCACGGAGACGGTTACCCTCGCGGTCGGGGACTACGGAACGCGGGAAGACCTCACAGCCGCCCTGGACGCCGAGCTGACCAGGATCGGGTTCGGCGACGTCGAGGCCGGACTCGACGGCGACCGGCTGCTGCTGGGCAGCCACTGGACCTTCACGCTGCTGGGGACCTCCACCGGCGTCGCCCAACTCGGGCTCGATACGCTCGCCGGCGGCTCGGACGTGACCTCCGACCGCGACGAGCCGGTCTTCGAGCTGCTCGGCGACTACGACGCGCCCACCACCGGCGTGCTGGGAGAGGACGTGACCCTCAACGTCGAGGCGACGCCCAGCGAGGCCGCCTACGTCATCGCCGACGAGGACCTCCCCTCGACCGAGCTGACCTCGCCGGTTTCGCTGGACCTCTCGGTGGACCGCGCCGAGGGCACGGTCGCCGGGACGGTCTCCCTGACGGCCATGGACTACGCCACGCGCGCCGCCCTCGTCGACGCCTTGAACGACGCGCTGATCGCCGCGGACTTCAGCGACGTCGAAGCCGGGCTCGACGGGGACCGACTGATGCTCCGCAGCGAGCGCGACTTCACCGTCGCCGGCACGTCCAGCGGGGTCGATCAACTCGGGCTCGCCGCCGTCCACGGCGGGGCGGACGCCGACTCGGCCTGGTTCGCCCCGGTCTTCGACGCGTCGGTCGTCCTCGACCGCGCCGCCACCGAGGGCAATGCGGACCTGGCCGCCCTGGCCGCGGACGTGCAGGCGGCCTTCGAGGCCCGCGGGCTGGACGTGCAGGCGTCCGTCGAATCCGGGCGCGTGGTGCTCAGCAGCCTGACGCTGCACATCGACCTGCGCGCCGCCGATTCCGCCTCGGCCGATCTGCTCGGGCTCAGCGACCTGTACGGCGGAACGGACGTCGCCTCCACGCGCGACCCGTCGGTCTTCCAGGTGGCCCCGGCCGAGTCGATGGCGACCACGGGCATCCTCTCGGACAACGTCACGCTCCGGATCGTCCGTGGCCTGGCCGACCCGAACGCCAACGACGATCACGACGGCGTGGAACTGCCCGGCGAAGTCGACCGCGACGAGGACAACGTCACCGAGGGGACGGTGACGATCTACCGCGACGAGACGCTCGCCCACGACGGCGAGCCGGCCAATGCCTCGCGGAGCGACCTGGTCGACGACGTCAACGCCGCCCTCATCCGCGGCGGCTTCCGGGACATCACCGCCGCGCTGGACGGCGACTCGATCGTCTTCTCCAGCCCCTACGCCTTCGCCTTCACGGACGCCGGCGAGAACGAGATCCTCCTGGGCATCACCGCCGCGCCCTCGCCGGAGCTGCCCGCCGAGCGGCCGCCCGAGACCTACCAGATCATCCCGCTCGACCGGATGCTCAACGGCGTGCTCTCGGTCGATGCGACGCTCGATCTGTCCATCGACGACGGGATGGGCCCCGCGCTCGAGGGGACGGTCACCGTCGCCGCGGACGACACCGACGGGACCACGCCGGGCGCCGCCGCCAACGCGGGCATCTCCGACCTCGTCCGGGACATCAACGCCGCCCTGGCGGCCGCCGAGATTCCCGGCCACGCGGGCGAGTACTTCGGCGACTACGTCGAGGCGATCGCCGTGAGCGGCTTCGACGCCAGCCCCGGCGGCGCGGGCGTCGGCTCCGCCGCCGACGCTACCGGGCGGATCGTCCTTCTCAGCGACGACGAGTTCACCCTCGACGTTACGGCCGGGGACAACCTCGACCAACTCGGGTACGCCACCGGCGCCCACGCCGGCGCGGTCACTGGCAGCGATTACGAACTCGCCGCGTCGGACCCGCTCGGCGCCGACGGGATCACCGGCGGCGACGCGACGTTGCACCTGCTGATCGACGACGGCGGCGCGAGCGACCTGGAAGCCGTCGTCACCGTCGCCCAGACCGCGACGCTGGACAACACCTCCCAGGCCGAACTGCTCCAGGACCTCCAGACCGCCCTGGCGGATGCGGAAATCTCCCGTGTCGGCGGCGATGCGACCGGCTCCTACGCCGCCCAGTACGTGGTGGCGCAGCTCCGCGACGGCAAGATCGTCCTGACCGGCGCACTGCCCTTCGAGATCGACGGCGACGCCTCGAGCGACGCCGGCGAGCTGGGCTTCTCGGGCGTCGGTCCGGGTTCGGACGGCGTGGCGAGCGTTCCGCCGGTCCGTCGGCAGATCGCAGCCGGGAGCGTCCTGCCCCCGCGGCGGACCTTCAACGCCGACGTGACGCTGGACCTGCGGATGATGCCGGAGGACCTGGCCGCGGCGATCCCCGTCGACGAGTACACCGCAACCGTCACAGCGGGCGCGACCACCGGCAACGCGGGGATCGCCGAGCTGGTCGCAGACGTGGACGACGCGCTGCTCGCGGCGATCGGGTCGCAGGAGGTCTGGTCCGCGTACCGCGACGGGCGGCTCGTGCTGGCGAGCTACACGCCGTTCCGCATGGAGTATTCCTCGGTCAACGAGTCGCTCCTGGGCGTCACGCCGATGCCGAACGAGCAGATCGAGGCCAACCGCGCCAGCAACGACGGCGAGCTGCCCGACGACGTGACGCTGGTGGTCTGGGTCAACCTGGGCGACAAGAAGATCGTCGGCGAGGTGACGGTCCCCGCCAGCGCGACGACCGACAACCCCGACAACGACAAGATCACCGGGCTGCGGGACGACATCCAGCACGCCCTGAACACCGCCGACTACTACGACCTGGACGGCAACGAGTACGCCTCGACGGACTTTGCGGACGACCCGATCACCACCGGCGGCGTGGCCGATCCGCACGTGAAGATGAAGCTCAAGCACGGGAAGCTGCTGTTCACCAGCGGGTACGAATTCCGCCTCTACGAGCGCTTCGATCATCCCACCGAGGGGATGATGCAAAGCAGCAACCTGAACCTCCTCGGGCTCGACAACGTCGCCGCGGGTTCCCCGGCGATCTCCTCCCGCCCGTTCAACATCCTGGCCCCCGCGGCCGGCTCGGAGGTCAACTTCACCTCGACCGACCCGAACGCCGAGTTGTACGTCGGCGGGGCGATCAAGTCGGACAAGATGATCTCCGTCAGCGGCGGGGACCAGGGCATGGACCTCGACTGGTCCGGTCTGCTGGAGACGGTCAACGGGTCGATCGAGCTGGACCTCGGGACCCGCGGGCGGTTGAAGGGCGACCTGACCGCGGGCGACTCGAACCCCGCCGACGGCGACGAAGGCCGGGTCGTGCTTACCGCCGACGACGCGCTGACGATCAGCGGGATCATCCGCGCCGATCGGCGCATCGAGCTGACCGCCGGGCACGTCGCCGGCGTCGCGGGCGAACCGACGAGCCTCGAGATCGAGCCGACCGCCTGGCTGGTGACCACCGGTCCGGGCAGCCTGGACCAGCGCATCGAGGTCGACGGCTTCCAGGACGTGCTCATCGACGGGCCCCTCGGCTCGCTCCAGCAGTCCGAGCCCCGGACCACCGCTGAGGTGGACGTGGTCTCGCAGACCGCGGACCTCACGGTGACCGCCGAGAGCGGCTGGATCGAAACCGACGGGCGGATCGTCCTGGCGGCCGGGGTCATCGATGTCGCCGGCGTGCTGAAGAATGCCCAGACCTCCGCGCCCGCGCCGGCCGATCCGGCAAACCCGCTGCCCGAGAACTACGAGATCGTCATCGACGCCTCGAGCGAGGTGCGGCTCACCGGCGACGTGGACGCCCTCGGCTCGGTGCTCATCGACTCGCCCAGTGCCCTGGAGGTCCACGGGACCGTCGAGGCCGGCGGCGTGGAGACGTTCGAGTTCGTCACCGAGGATCGCGATTTCCTCACGGTCGAGGGCGAGGAACTGCGCATCGTCGCCCCGGGCATCACCGTCGGCGGCGCGATCGGCGTGGTGGGCGACGACGAGGTCTGGGCGGAC
>CAYTQL010000099.1:0-9362 GCA_964439555.1 uncultured Planctomycetaceae bacterium
CCCGCTCTCGATGTCCGGGACCAGCATCACGTCGGCGACGCCCGCGACGGGGGATTCGATCCGCTTGTGCTTCGCCGCGGCGATCGAGATGGCGTTGTCCACCGCGAAGGGCCCGTCGACGGTGCAGTGCGGGACGAACTGGTTCCGTCGCGCCATCGCCGCCAGCGCCGCGGCGTCCGTGGTCGCCGGCATGGCGGGGTTGACGATCTCCACGGCCGCGAGGACCGCGACCCTGGGGTCCTCGATCCCGAAGTGGTTGGCGAGGTAGACGGCGTTGAGCAGGATGCAGGCCTTCTGTTCGAGGTCGGGGGCGATGTTCATCGCCGCGTCGGTGATGAAGACCAGGCGGTCCCATTCGGGCATCTCCACGATGAACACGTGGGACATGATCGCCCCGGTGCGCAGCCCGAACTCACGGTCGAGCAGTCCGCGGAGGAAGTCGTCGGTGTGGACATAGCCCTTCATGAGGATGTCGCACTCGCCGTCGTGGACCGCCCGGACCGCCCCGGCCACGGCATGCAGCGGGTTGGCGTGGTGGACCACCTCGACCGAGGCGATGTCCACCCCGCCCGCCTCGGCCTCGCGGGCGATCGCATCCCGGTCGCCGAAGAGCGTCGCGTCGGCGATGTTCCGGCGGTGGGCGGCGGCGCAGGCGGCGAGCACGGAGGCGTCCTGTGCGACCGCCACCGCCACGCGACGCACCGGCTCGGGCTCGACCCGGGCGACAAGTTCATCGAAGTTCTTCATTCCGTCCCCATACCCGCCGCACGGCGGGAGTCTCGAATCCCGGTTCGCATCGCAGGACGCCGGCGAGGGCGTGCGCGTCCGGTCCTGCGTATCTTCCAACTGCGTCTCAGCTTACCTGGTTCTCCGGGTTGAGCAGCTCATCGAGCTTCCCCGCCGGGAGGACCTGCTTTTCCTCGGCGACCTCGCGAAGCGTCCGCCCGCTTTCGTACGCTTCCCGGGCGATCTCGGCGGCCTTGTCGTACCCGATCTCCGGCGCCAGGGCGGTCACCAGCGCCAGCGAGCGGTCCACCAGTTCGCGGCAGCGCTGCTCGTCGGCGGCGAGATCGCGGAGGCATTTCTCGTCGAAGACGGTCGTGGCATTGGTCAGCAGGCGGATCGCGGTGAGCAGGTTCGCGGTGATCATGGGCATGGCGACGTTGAGCTCGAGCACGCTGCCGACGCCGCCGGTCGCCCCGGCCGCGATGGACGCGTCGCAGCCGACCACCTGGCAGCCGACCTGGATGACCGCTTCGCAGATCACCGGGTTGACCTTGCCGGGCATGATGCTGCTGCCCGGCTGGACGGGCGGAATCTTCAGCTCCGCCAGCCCGCAACGGGGCCCGGACGCCTCGAGGCGGATGTCGTTGGCCATGCGCCCCAGGGCGATCGCCACGTTCCGCAGCACGCCGCTGGTCAGCAGCGCCGCGTCCTTGGCGCCCTGGGCTTCGAAGTGGCTGGCGGTCTCGCGGAAGGGCAGGTTCGTCCTCTCGGCGATGAGCATGCAGACCGTCTCGGCGAAGCCTTCCGGGGCGTTGAGTCCGCTGCCCACCGCCGTTCCGCCGAGGGGCAGCTCGCAGAGCCACCCCACCGCGCTGCCCAGCATGCCCAAAAGGTTCTCGACCTCCCCGGCGTACCCGCGGAACTGCTGGCCGAGGCGCATCGGCACGGCGTCCATCAGGTGCGTCCGCCCGATCTTGACGATGCGGTCGAACTGCCGGGCCTTGTCCTCCAGCGTCTCCCGCAGCATCCGGAGGGCGGGCACGAGCTGGTGGTGGGTCATCGTCGCCGCGGCGATGTGCAGCGCCGTGGGGATCACGTCGTTCGAAGACTGCCCCATGTTGACGTGATCGTTGGGGTGGACCGCCGGTTCACCGTCGCCGTCGCCCCGGCCGAGGATCTGGATCGCCCGGTGGGCGATCACCTCGTTGGCGTTCATGTTCGAGCTGGTCCCGCTGCCGGTCTGGAAGGTGTCCACGGGGAAATGCCCGTCGAGCTGCCCGTCGATGACCTCCTGGGCGGCGGCGATGATCGCCTCGGCGGTGTCCTTATCCAGTCGCCCGGCCTCGCGGTGGACGCGGGCGGCGGTCTGCTTGATGAGTCCCATCGCGGCGATGAACTCGCGGGGCATCCGCCACCCGGAGATCGGGAAGTTCTCGATCGCCCGGGCGGTCTGGGCGCCCCAGAGGGCGTCGGCGGGAACCTGGACCGTGCCCATCGAATCGTGTTCGGTTCGCGTCTGATCCATTGTCCGCTCCTTTGCGTAAACAGTGGATTATATCGCCCGGGCGCGACGCGTGCAGCAACGGCTTTGCGCTGCGGGCGTTCCCGCGTTCCCGTGGGGCACAGCAGGATGCCGGGAGACGCATGAACGAGACGCATGCGATCCCGCCGTTGCCAGCCGGTCCGTTCGACGGGGCAACGAGCCGGCGGGCAGTTACCGCTCCTCGTCCTCGGCGTCCGTGCGGGTCTGGCGGATCCACTCCAGCTTGGCGCCGGCAAGGGGCTCGTAGGGGCTGCGGGGCGCCTCGTGGACGCGCTGGAAGTGCACGCGCGGGGAGCGGACGCCGTCGACCAGCCCGACCGGGTTGCCGTGCATGGGCAGCGCCTGGAGCAGCACGCCCAGCTCGTAGTTCGCCTCGATGCGCGCGTCGGTGTCGCCGGGGCTCTCGGCCACCTGCACCAGCATGCGCGCCTTGATCAGGGGGTCCCGCACCGTCTTGGCGTAGGCGACGCGGAGGTTCGGGCCCAGCGACGTTTCGGCATACAGATCGGCCGCCCGGGCCAGGCGCGTGCGGTAGTCCGCCGCACAGGGGTTCACACGAAGCCAGGCCCGCAAGGCCTCCGAGGCCGGGGGGCTCTCGAGCACGTCGTTCTCCTCGATCAACCACAGCAGTCGCTCGACGGGGAACCGCTCGACCGGGAAGCTCTCGACCACCCGCAGCGCCTCGCGGTAGTACTCCCGCGCGGGCGTCCGCGGCGGCGGCGTGACGAACCGCAGCTCCGCCGGCGAGGAGGGCTCGGCCGGTTCCATGGCCTCGAGCAGGGCTTCGAGCCGCTCACGGGTCTCGATCAGCAGTTCATCGCCGCGGGCGATCTCGCCGTCCCGCAGCGCCAACTGCGCCAGTCGCCAGCCCGCCACCGCCGCCTGGGGGCTGACCGGGTGCCGCGTCTGAAGACGCTCCCACGCCCCGCGCGAGGCGGGCAGAACGTGCGCCGCGGAGTACTCGACCAGCCCGGCCTGGAACTTGGGCGTCACGAGCTGGAGGCTCTGGGCCTGCGCCGCGATCCAGAGGACCTCCGCGGCGCGGGGGCTCTCGGGATGGCGGCGCAGGAAGCGGCGGCAGCGGTCGGTCAGCTCCACCTTCCGCTGGGCAAGCTGGTCGAGGGCGCTGTCGTACAGCGCCGCGGGAGGCAGGCCCATCGCCCGGCGCGGGTAGCGGCGTTTCCATTCCTCGATACTCATGCGCTCGAAGATCGCGTCCCCGCCCGCCAGGCGCCCGGCGATGCGCGAGTACGCCAGCTCGTCGGCGCCGATGAACAGGTGGAACGCCCCCAGCGCCCCGGCGAGCATAAGAATCTGCACCGGCAGCAGCCCGCCCGGGCGGCGGCGCATCAGCCGCGTCAGCAGCAGCGCCGCCGCGGCCGCCAGGAGCCCCACCACCAGCGCGCCGAGCAGCGGAACCTGCAGCAACCAGCGCTGGAGCGAGCGCAGCGTGTCCACCTGCGCGCCGTCGAAGGCGAAGAGGTACAGGTACACCCCCACCGGAAGCATCCCCAGCAGGATCGCCAGGAAGGGCAGCTCGCTGCGGAGGCGCGTCCGCGCCGCCAGCACGCACCCGACCATCAGGAACAGCGCCAGGATCACCGCGTGGCCCACCAGCGCCACCACCACGATGAACGCCGCGGCCACGTACAACTGGTGCAGCACCGAGACGGTCAACGGGGTGACGATGATCAGCCCCAGCAGCAGCCCGAAGACCACCATCATCCACGGGTAGGCGAACACCTCCAGCGGATGGAGCAGGACGTTGCCCAGCGGCGTGGTGAAGTCGCGGCTGAAGGCCTCCAGCGAGAAACTCAGCCACCGCCCGGCGGCCAGGTAGTTCCAGAACAGGTTGGCGTAGGCGAAGACCGCCAGCGACGCGACGAGCACCAGCCACCGGCGCAGCGGGCGCGTCGCCGTCAGCAACGGCGCGGCGGGTCGGTCGGTCTGTTCCAGCTCCGTCAAGTGCCTCTCCCGGGGTCGGGCGGTTTCGGACCGCCCCCATGGTACGCCCGCCCGCGCGACGGCGGCAAGACGGGCGACGCGCCCCGCGGGCGCTACCGGTCCGCCATTCACGCTCCCCTCAGTGTTTCTTTCCGGAGTTCACCCACAAGCGGTAGACGATGTTGTTGGTCAGCAGGACCTCCCCGAGCGATTCGTTCGGCCAGGGGTAGGAGACCTCCTGGTTCTTCATCACGCCGTCTTCGATGAGCCCGCGGATTTTGAGGATCGGGAGGCGCCCCTGCCGCCAGGTGTGGTGCCAGTCCGGCGAGAGGGTCGTGCCCAGCAGCACCAACCCGACGGTGTAGCGGGCGTGGTGGTCCGGGTCGGTGGTCCCCTCGATGTACATGTCGTACGAGGCGCCCGAGAAGATCATGTCGTTGGTCATCGACCCGTCCGGGTGGATTTCAGCGAAGGCGGTCATCCGGTCGTACTCGTAGCGGGTCAGGTTCAGCCCGGGGAAGATGCGCGTAATGAACTTCGGGGCCGAGCGCCCCACCACGACGCCGCCGGTGGCGACGGTCCGCGCCCAACCTTGCTTACGCGCGGCGAAGCGGGGGTCGAGCCCGAGCCCCACCCAGTCGACCAGCGGCAGCGTCACGCGCTCCTCGCGGGTGAAGGTCCCCTCGACCGTGTTGCCCGGGAAGAACAGCGCGATCTGCGGCTGGAGGTTCTTCTCGGCGATCGCTTCGGTCATCCGCTGGCGGGCGGAGACGGTCGGGGTCCGGGTCCGCAGGTCCGCCCGCACCTCGTAGTCCAGCAGCCCCCCGTTGAGCCCGCCCGT
This sequence comes from uncultured Planctomycetaceae bacterium, assembly GCA_964439555.1. GTDB lineage: Bacteria > Planctomycetota > Phycisphaerae > SM23-33 > SM23-33 > CAYTQL01. Next base: position 5,055 of record CAYTQL010000099.1, read on the forward strand.
GAACGCCAGCGCCAGCTTCCCCTCCCTGGCCGCGGCGCGCAGCTCGGCGCGGCGGATCAGGTACGTCTCGCCGGTGACCAGGTCCAGGCTCCGCACACGCTTCAGCGAGATGCGGGCGTCGAGCTCTGCCCGCCGGGCCGGCGCGGCGCAGCGGCGGACCAGGTCGCTCGCACGGTTCCGCAAAGCCTGCCGGTCGGCGGGCTTCAGCGGCGCCCCGGCCGGGGCAGGCGGCTTGCCGCCCAGCCAGGCAACCAGTTCCGCGTCGTCCAGGAAGCTGCCCAGCACGCGGACCGTCCCGCGGGGCCTGGTCGGATCGGCGGTCACGTCGGCGACCACGTACCCGCTCGCGACGCCCTCGACGGCGAACTTCAGCCCCTCGGTATGCACCCGACGCGGGAGCAGATCGCGAACCCGCCCGGCCAGGACCTTCCCGTCCAGGCGGACCTCCCGATCGCGGTACCGCCCGGCGGCGTCATCCAGCGTCAGTTCGATCGCCTCGACGCGCCCGGCGGTGGGGCTCAGGCCCGCGGCGGTGAGCGAGACCCGCCCGCGCGGCCGGTAACGTTCGAGCCCCGGCGCCAGCTCGACGAGTTCCGCGAGGGAGCGGACGTCCAAGCGCCCGCCGAGCCGCTCGGCCGTGATCCGCGGGCGGTCCTTCGCCCACGCCAGGTGCGCCGAGCCGACGCCACGGACCGTGACGGGGCCGAAAGTCACGTTCAGCTCGCGCAGCGAGACGGGCCCGGGCGGGGTCCCGCCGGACAGCTCGCAGCGGGCCGTCAGCACGGCGCCGCGCTTCTTGACGATTCGCTCGCCGGGGACCCGGGACATCCGGAGCCGCCCCGCCAGGGCGGTCGCATCCAGCTCCGCCCCGATCCGCATCGCCCGCGGCGTCAGGTACGCCTCGCCCCGGCAGCGGACGTGCCCGGCGACCCTGGCGTCGTTCAGCGCTTCGCGCAGCGCGGGGACCGCCCGGCGCAGCGCGTCGTCTGCATGCACGGTCGCCTCCAGCGACACCGCGGCGTTCCGGGGCTTTCCGGCGTCGGCGAGAAACGCCGGCAGCCGCGCCAGGTCCAGCGACTGCGGCGCATCGGGCAGCGTCGCCCGCCCCCCGACGCTCAGCGTCGAGCGCCCCAGGCGCAGGCGCGCCGGGCGAACGAGACGCAGGTCCGCCCGACCGGCGTCGAGACCCACCAGCAGCTCGGCCCGCACTTCCACGGGCGTGCCCGGGCGGATGCGCGGGTGCTTCTCGCCGCCCAGATGCAGGCGGAATTCGTCCCCCGCCGCGGCGACCGACAGCGTCATCGGCTTGTCCGTCGGGCGAAGGAGCTTCACCGAGCCGGACAGCTCGCCGCCCGGTCGGATTCCGCCGAGCAGGTCCTTCAGCGCCGGCGAGAGCTCGACCAGGGCGGCGGCGTCGTCCAGCTCGAAGCGCAGCTCGCCGCCGGGGGTCGGGGCGTCCCATTGCGCCAGCCCGAGACGTCCGGCCGGGACGGTCAGCGTCACCCCGGCCAGCCGCGCCCGTTCGGACGTTCGCCAGTTGAGGTCCACCTTCGCCGGCTGCCCGGGCGGCTTGCGGAGGAACACCCCGGCGTGCAGACCCGCCCGGTCCAACCGGGCCGAGAGCTCCCCGCGCTGCTTCGCGCCGGTCGCCTGGAGCTTCGCGCTGCCGCGGATTGGCCCGGTGAGGGTGAGTCGTTTCGCCAGCTCCGGCGCCGCGGCCAGGAGGTCGGACGGGTCGCGCAGCGTGTAGTCGCCCGCGGCGTCGAGACGTTCCGGGCCCCAGCGAAGACGGGCGGCGGTGACGTCCAGGCGGGCGCGCCCGCGGGCCAGCTCCACGTCCACGTCGCGGAACGTGCCGGGTTCCACGCGCCCGGTCACGCTCGCCCGCAGCGGCAGACCGGTCGCGAGGACCTGCTCGCCGAAGCGGATTCGCGTCGTGGGCGGCGCTTCGAGCGACAGGTCCAGTTCCGCGCGGTCGCCGCGCCAGGTGAGCCGTCCGGTCAGGGGCCCGTCGATTTTCAGCCGATCCCGCAGCCCGGCCAGGCCCGTCGCCCGGAGGACCGGGGCTTCGTCCCGGAGGGTCCACTCGGCCTCGGCGCCGGACGCGGCGGCCAGGGCGGCCGGGAGGGGCATCCGCCCGGCCAGCGAGTCCAGTTTCTCCAGGTCCACGCGTCCGTGGCGCAGCGAGAAGGTGTTTGCGGTCTCGCCCGACCCGGCGGAGAGGCGCAGCGAGTCCAGATCGATCCGGCGCTGCCGCTCGCGCAGGGTCCCGCGGGCTTCGAGGTGCAGCGGTCGGCCTCGCTGCTTGATCAGCGTGCCCCCGCGGCGCAGTTCCATCGCGTCGGCGTCCAGCGTCAACGCACCGGTGACCCGCGGGCCCGAGCGTTCGATGCGCCCGGACAGGCGGACCGGACCCAGCACGGACAGCCCACCGGGCAGGTCTTCGGCGCGCCCGAGCAGCGCCAGGAACCGGCGCGGAATCACCTGCCCCTCGAACCGCACGTGCCGCAGCGCCCGCCACGTCTCGACCACGCCCGAGGTCAGTTCCGCCTCCAGGCTCAGGTCCGCCCCGGGCAACCGCAGCGAGGCCGAGTCGATGCTCACCGTCCCGGCGATCGGGTCCATCGCGGCGCTGAGCTTCAGCCCGGCCGGGTCGATCACCGGCGTCTCGGGGCCCTGTTTCGGCTGGACGAGGAAATGCCGCATCCGCAGGTCGAGTTGGCAGTGCTCGACGTGTCCCTCCTCGCTGACCCGCACGTGCAGCGAGCCGCCGGCCCGGCCGGCGAGTTTGCGCAGCGGGAGATCGAGCAGTTCGATCAGCGGTAGCTGCGCCAGGTCCACCTCGGAGAAGTTGAAGGTCCCCGCGGCCGCGACGGGCCCCTCCGGCTCGTTCCGCAGGTGCAGCCCGACCGGCGCGGGCGGATGCGGCGGCTGATCCAGTGCGGCCGAGAGGGTCAGTTTCCCGGCGTCGCGGAGGCGTCCCTCGCGATAGTGCAGGCTGGCGACGTCGAAGTGCAGCAGCCGGTTCGGGTCCTGGAGGCGGATGGTGACGCGGGCGTCGTGCACGAGCGTGCGCTCGGAGCGGATGTCGAACTGGAGATCGCCCAGGGGTTCGACGTTGAGCCTCCCGTCCTCGCGGAGATGCACGAACAGGTGCGGACGGTGGATTTCCGTCCACGCCAGCGGAACCCCCGCCAGCACGCGCAGCGGGCTGAAATCCACCGCCAGGCGCTCCACCCGGACCACCGGCTCGGGGGCGAAGCCCTTGGGCGGATGGATCGTCAGCCCCTCCAGCTCGATTCCGCGAGCCCAACTGACGGACGCGGCGTCGCAGGTCACGTGCAGGCCGGTCTGGCGCGACAGATCGTCGGTGACCCACCGGGCGAGGGCGTCGGCGGGCAGCCAGTAGGGCAACGTGGCGTACCCGGACGCGGCGATCAGCAGGACCGCCGCCGAGGCGCGCAGCACGTGCTGCCACCATCGCCGGCGCGGACGGCGCGACGAGGCGGGCGTTCGGGCAGCGGAGTTCTCGCCCCGCTCGGACATGCAGGCATTGTACCCAACGCCGTCCAGGCGTCGAAGCATGTGTCCGGACGGATGGGCCCGCGGAGCGGGGTGAGGCAAACTTAACCGGATGGGGACTTGTGCCTCCCCGGGATCGTCCCAACAATGGGGCGGGTCGCGAATCAATGAAAGGAGCTAACGGATGAAACAGGTACTCACGATCGTGCTGGTCGCGGCGATTGTCGCGCCGCTGGGGATGTCGCAGGAAGCCCCGACGGCGAAAGGATTGAAGATCGAGGCGGTCGGGCTCTCGGTGGCGATGAAGGACGAGGACGACAAGTTCAACCGTTCCCTGGCGCGAATGCTCCAGCCGGGCACGCGGGTGTTCTTCCGCATCTCCGGGGCCGAGGGCGACTTCATCAGCATCGACGACGACAACTCGAAGGTGATCCTCTCGCCCGAGGGGGGCGGGGAGATCAAGGACGCCGAGATCGGGCCCTTCCCGGCGTTCTCGAAGGATCACAAATCCGTGGTCGTCGAGGTCAAGACCGCCAACCGCCCGCCGGCGCAGGCCAAGGCGCTGAAGGTCCGGGGCACGCTGATTGCGACCACCGGCAGCGCGCCAAAGACCGTGACCGTCAAGGACTTCGAGCTCAAGAAGGACAACACGCTCAAGCTCGGGACGCTCCCGATGGCCGTCTCGGAGATCGGCGAGGGCTGGGGCGATGCGAAGATGACCGTCGAATTCACCAACAAGGTCGGCTTCGACGCGGTCAAGAAGCTCGAGATCATCGACGAGGACGG
>CAYTQL010000100.1:0-9312 GCA_964439555.1 uncultured Planctomycetaceae bacterium
CCAGGGCCGCGTCGAGGGCGGCCAGGATGGATGCATAGCTCGTCGCCACGCATCCCTATCGCATCTCGGAGCCCCCGCGTGCCAAAATTCCGGGAAAAACCCGCCCCCGGCCCCCGAACGGTATACATGTAGACGTTTTTTTGCGGAGCGGGTATGACCAACCCTGTCATACCGTCCGGGTAGACTTTGCCCTGGACGCTAGACGGGCTGGACGTTCCAGCGTCGCCGATGGTAGCATTTCCGGCGAATCCAACCGGGGCCTCAGAGACAGAACGGGGGCTGCAATGCCCGCAGACGCGACGGACCGCCACGCGACCAGCGCCGTGGAAGACGCCCGCGAGTGGAACGTGCTCGTCGATCCGTGGCTTGAGGTGGTCGACGCCGACGGGCGGACCACGGTCGTCTCGCCGATCGAAGCATTGGACCACGCAGCCGCCCTTCGCCGCATCGCGGCCGACGGCCCGCTGGACTACTTCGCCGCGCACCGCTTCCTGCTGACGCTGGTCTACTGGAAGGCGGCCGCCGCCGGCGGGGTGCGGCGCGTCCGCGAGGCGCTGCTGGACGGCCGCACGCCCGAAGCCCTCGTCGAGGCCCTCCGGGCGGAATCGGGGCGCTTCGGGCTCTTCGATGCCGCCGCCCCGTTCCTCCAGGACCCTACCGTCGCGGTGGAGCCGAGCGCGAGGACCGGAGAACCCAGGAAGGGCGACGTGAGCTCCGCCGGCTCGCTCTTCGCGGAGTTCGCCTGCGGCACGAACATCGCCCACTTCCACCACGGGGATGACTGGGCCATGCGGCTCTGCCTGCCCTGCGCCACGGCCGGCATGCTCCAGGTCGTTGCGTGGACCCAGTCAGGCCGTGCGGGACTGACGCCGTCCATTCACAACGCCCCGCCGATCATGGCGCTGGCCGAGGGCCCTCATCTGGCCGAGACGCTCGGACGCAACCTGGTGCCGCTATCGGTCCCGCCGGGGACCGCCCGGTGGAGCGGGCACTTCACGCCCAGCGACCCGGACAGCCCGATCGGCTACATGGAGGCCTTCACCTGGAACCCGCGGCGCATCCACCTGCGCTCGCCCGCCGCGGGCGGCGTCTGCTGGCGGTGCGGAGCGACCGACGTCCCGACGGTGGGCCCGATCGTCTACCGGAAGAACGAGGCCACCAAGCTCCGGAAGAAGGGCAACAGCACGATTCCCTTCCTCTGGCAGGACCCGGCCGCCTTCTACGCCACCGACGACCCGTGGAAAGCGAAGCGGAGCGTGGTCGAGCGGCGGGCCGCGGAGGGCCGTGATCTCTACGTGCTCTGCGACAAAGACGCGCCGCCGGCCTCGCTGGTCGCCCGGGAGAATGCGGCGCACCGCCGGTGGTGGCTGGCGGTCCCCTGCACGAACCCCGCCAACAACAAGACCTTCGACCACAGGAGCGTCCGGCTGTCGGACCTGCGGCCCGAGGCGATCGCCCGGGGACTGCCCGCCTCCCCGGGCGAGCGGCCGCTAAAGGGGGTTGACGGGTGGAGCGAACCCGCCCGCACGGGGCGATACCGGGGATCGCGACGCTTCGTCCTCGCCGCCGCGGCGTTGAGCCACGGGGACTGGGCGGTGCTTGCCTCCGCCGCCGGGCGGGAGATGCACGAATCGCCCCCGGCCTTCGACCTCTTCAGCGGCCTCTGGTGGCCGCTCCGCAGAGCCCCCGGCGTCACTCCGCCGGCCAGGGAAGTCGCCTGGCTCGTGCTGAAGCTGATGGCCACCGCGCCGCCTTCCCATCGCCACCAGGCGGCCGGGGCCGCTTTCCTGCCCATCTCGAAGCTCCCCAAGCGCCAGCCCCCCGGCCGGCGAGACGGTCGGAAGGAAGACTCGCGGTATCCCGTCGCGTTTCCGCGGGGCCCCCGGCTCGAGACGTCCCTTCGCCAGATCATCCACGAAAACCTGCGCGATCGTAAGCCGGAGCCCGTCGATTGGGCCGGGCTCTGCGATCGCCTCCACCAGTTGGTGCGCTAGTCCGCGCCGAAAGGAGACTGCGATGTTCGTTCAACTGCACATGCTCCAGGGGATGCCGCCCGGCAACCTCAACCGGGACGAGACGGGGCAGCCGAAGAAGTGTCTTTTTGGAGGGGTAACGCGGGGCCGCATCAGCAGTCAGTGCCTCAAGCGCAACATCCGCCGTTCCCCGCAGTTCCGAGACGCCTTCGGGGACGCCCTGGCCGACCGCACGCTCACGCTGCCCCAGATGGTCCGCGACGCGCTGGCCGAGGGGGACTTCGACGTGCCCGAAGAGGACTTCGCCGACGTCATGGCGGCGCTGAAGGCCCGGTTCCACAAGGACGAGAGCGACGGCGAGGAGGAGGACGAGAGCGAACCGACCCCGGCCGACAAGAAGGCGGGCCTCACCGGGCAGCTCGTATTCTTCCCGCCGCCGTTCGCCGCGGAGGTTGCCAGGCTGGTCGCCGAGCTGCGCCAAGAGGACCCTTCCGCCTACGCCCGCTTCCTGAAGCGCAAGCAGAAGCCCAAGCCCGACAAGAAGGAAACGGAACGTCAGAAGCGACGGATCGCCCAACTCGAGCAGGATGCGGCGGAGGCGAGCCAGAGCCTGACCGTGGACATCGGGCTCTTCGGGCGGATGACCACCAGCCGGCTGGTGGTCGACGTGGAGGCGGCTTGCCAGGTCGCCCATGCGATCAGCACCCACGAGACGATCATCGAGAGCGACTACTTCACGGCGATGGACGACCGCTCGCCCGAGGCGGCCGCGGCCTATCTCGGCTCGGGTCAGAGCGAGACCTTCTTCAACGCCGCCGTCTACTACAAGTACCTCAACACCGATCTGGAGGCGCTGGCGGGGCATCTGCCGGACCTCGAGGCCGACGGTGCGGCCAAGGTCGCGGCGGTGCTGGTCCGGGCGGCGGCGCTGGCCACGCCGACCGGCAAGCAGAACAGCTTCGCGGCGCACTCGGCGCCCGAGCTGTTCCTCATCGAGCTCTCCAAGACCAAGCGGCCGCTGAGCTACGCCAACGCCTTCCTCCAGGCCGTCGAGGGCGGCAACGGACGGAACCTGATGGCCGAGTCCGCGGGCGCCCTGAACGCCTACGTCCATTCGGTCGCCGCGGCGTTCGCGCCGGAGGACATCCACCGCGTGCTGCTGAAGGTCGGCCCGGCCGACGTGGGTTTCGAGGCGGAGCACGAACCGGCGAAGACGCTGGACGAGCTGGCCGAGAAGACCGCCGCACACATCCGCAAGCATTGGTGATCCGATGACCGATCAGGACAACACGCTCTTCCTGCGCCTCGCCGGGCCGATGCAGTCCTGGGGCACTTCGTCGCGCTTCCAACTCCGCCGCACCGATGGGCGGCCGAGCAAGTCCGGCGTACTGGGGCTGCTGCTCTGCGCGATGGGCGTCCCAAGAAAGGACTCGGCCCCGGCCCTCGAGCCCCTCAACGCGCTGCGGATGGGCGTCCGCGTCGACCGGGCGGGCGAGGTCGGCTGGGACTACCACACCGTCGGCGCGAAGAGCGGCATTCGCACGGCCGGCGGCGGCGTCAAACGCACCGCCGCAACGGGCGAGCTGGAGACGCTCCTTTCACGCCGCCAGTACCTCTACGACGCTTCCTTCCTGGTCGCCCTGCAGGGGGACGGGCCCACGGTCACCCGCTGCGCCGCGGCTCTTGACCAGCCGGTCTGGCCGGTCTACCTCGGCCGCAAGTGTTGCGTGCCGGGCGAGCCCGTCGCCGCGGGGACGGGGCGCTTCGGGGACCTCGCCGACGCGCTTTGCAGCATCCCGTGGCGTCCGCGGGTGACCCGCATCGACGGCGACGGGGGCGGTTCGAGCCGCGAGCTGACCGTCTTCCTGGAACACCCGCCCGGCTCGCCGCCGCCGCAGGATGCAGTCGCCGTCTACGACGCGCCCCGGGGCTTCGGGTACTACAACTACGCTCCGCGGTGGGTCGTGGCGGCCGCCGTGACGGCCCCGGTGGCCGAGCCGACGCACCCCCGTCCGGAGCGGACGTGGAGCGACCCCTACGGCCCGGAGTGGCCCGCCCTGCGCGCGGCCCGCCTGGAGCATGACCGGGGGCTCTGCGTGTTCTGCAAGTCGCCCGCCGTGGACGTCCACCACACCGACTACGACGATGTCCGCCTCGAGACGCTCCGGTCGCTCTGCAAGCTCTGCCACGACGCCTGCACCATGCTCGAGTACAGCGGCGAGATTGCCCGTCGCGTCGACCCGGCCGACCCGGAGCAGCGCCAGGCCCTTCTCGAGCAGATCCACCGAATGCTCGAGGAGCGGCGGCTGCCGCGGCGGCGCGAGCTGCTCGAAGCAGGACGGGCGCCCGGAAAGGAGGCTCGTTGATGTTCCTCTCCGCGATGCGCGTCGACGTAGGGCGCGGCCGCCCCGGCCGACAGTGGCTGCGCAACCTCTATCGCGTCCACCAGCGCCTCTGGATGGGGTTCGCCGACGAGGCCCGCAAGATCGAAGACCCCTTCTTCCTGGACGTCTGGAGCGGCCCCGACGCAGCGGCGCCCGGATCCGGGCGCCGCGCGGGCGGCTTCCTGTTCCGAATCGAGGAGGACGGACCCGCGAGGATCCTCGTGCAATCGGTGGCCCGTCCGGACTGGGACTGGGCCTTCCAGAACGCCCCGGGCCTGCTGGCCGAGCCGCCGCGGGTCCGCGAGTTTCGGCCGGAGTTCGCCGCGGGCCGGCGGCTGCGTTTCCGCCTGCGCGCCAATCCCGTCAAGCGGCTCCGGCAGGAGGGCCGGCGGGTGGCGGTCGGCGGCAACGACGCGGACCTGCGCGCGTGGCTCGAGCGCAAGGCCGCCCGTGGCGGCTTCGCCCTGGCCGGCGAAACCGGGGCGCTGATCCGTGATGTGACCTGGACCGAGACCCGCAAGAGCCGCGACGCTGCGCCCATCCGCTTCCTCTCCGTGTTGTTCGAGGGTGTGCTCGAGGTCGAGCGTCCCGAGCCGTTCGCCCGGACGATTGCCGCGGGCATCGGCCCGGCCAAGGCCTTCGGTTGCGGCCTGCTGTCCGTCGCCGGCGTCTGAAGCATGCCTGCTTCACCTCGCCCGCCTACCGGTCGATGAAGCTCTTTGACAACCGCCAACCGAGGCACACGCGGGGCAATCCCGCGTGCGGCGGGCATCGCGCCCTGTCGCCCTCGGCCGCACCATACGGGGAGCCCTGCATGCAGAACTTGCACGAACTGCCGCGCTTCGCGGACAAGCTCAGCTACCTCTACGTCGAGCACGCGGTCGTCGACAAGCAGGACAAGGCGGTCGCCGTCCACGACGCCGAGGGCGTCACCCCCGTACCCGCGGCCTCTCTGGCCATGCTCGTCCTCGGGCCCGGTACCAAGATCACGCACGCCGCCGTCCGCGCCCTGGCCGACAACAACTGCCAGCTCCTCTTCTCCGGCGAGCAGGGCGTACGCCTTTACGCCCACGGGCTCGGCGGCTCCCGTCATTCCCGCAACCTCATCCGCCAGGCTCGCCTCGTCTCCGATGAGCTGACGCGGCTCCAGGTCGTCATCCGCATGTACTGCCTCCGCTTCGACGAGCCCATCGGCCCGGAACGCACCCTCCAGCAGCTTCGCGGTATGGAGGGCATCCGCGTCCGCGAGGCCTACCGCCGAGCGTCCGAGCAGTTCGGCGTCGCCTGGCACGGGCGATCGTACAAGCGGAACCGCTGGTCTGCCGCCGACCCCGTAAACCGCGCCCTCTCCGCCGCCAACGCCTGTCTCTACGGGCTCGTCCACGCGGCCATCCTCTCCGGGGGCTACTCCCCCGCCCTCGGCTTCATCCATACCGGCAAGCAGCTCTCCTTCGTCTACGATGTCGCCGATCTCTACAAGGCCGAGATCACCATCCCGATCGCCTTCCGCGCCGCATCGGAATGCCGGGAGCACATCGAACGCAGCGTCCGCTACATGTGCCGCGACCTCTTCCGCACTTCGAGGTTCGTCCAGCAGATCCTCCCCGATATCGAGCATTGCCTCGACGTGGAGGAAGCGGCCCCCGATGAGTTCGCCGTCGATCCCGCCAAGCCTTCCGCCCTATGGAACCCGACCGTCCTCACCAACGAGACGCCCATCGGGAAGGTGCTCAAGCTCGACCCCGCCAGCCTGCCGCGCCCCATGAGGAGCAACCGCGATGATCGTGATGATTCTGGAACGAGTGGCGACTTCGCTGCGGGGTGACCTGACCCGCTGGCTCATCCAGCCGAAGACCGGCGTCTTCGTCGGGCGCATCCCCGCCCGCGTCCGGGACCTGCTCTGGGAGAAGGTGACTCGCAGTCGGAAGGACGGCGCGGCGATGCTGATCTACTCGGACAGCTCCGAGCAGGGCTTCTCCGTCCGAACTACCGGCGACACGAGCAAGATCATCCGCGACTTCGACGGCCTGGCCCTGCCGACGACGCCGAAGAAGCCCGGGCGGCGAGCTGAAACTCAGAAAACCACGAAACCCGGCCCGACCCCACAAGACACTTCCGCTTCCTGAACCGTGCAGAATTGAATGTAAGTCCTTATACTACGTCAGAAGCCCCAGTGTGCTCCCCACCCCCGTGGGGATGAACCGTAATTTCATAGAAGGATAATAAAATGCAAAAAGTGCTCCCCACCCCCGTGGGGATGAACCGGAAGCGGGGTAGGTCATCCTTGTGAACGGAGGGTGCTCCCCACCCCCGTGGGGATGAACCGGAAGGTTCCGCAATTGAGTATCGTAGTGCTGCGTGCTCCCCACCCCCGTGGGGATGAACCGGCGAAGTACCCGGCCACCGCGACCCCGACGATGTGCTCCCCACCCCCGTGGGGATGAACCGGCGACCAGGGCCTACGTGCCCGAGTTCGCCACGTGCTCCCCACCCCCGTGGGGATGAACCGGTTCGCTCGGGGGGCTTCGCCTTGGCGTTGTAGTGCTCCCCACCCCCGTGGGGATGAACCGCAGGATCGCGGCGTCCTGGTGCGGCGGGTTCGGTGCTCCCCACCCCCGTGGGGATGAACCGGATGGTGCAATATGTTTCGATTCGCAATTGACGTGCTCCCCACCCCCGTGGGGATGAACCGTAGTCCGCGTCGGTCCTGCTGGTCGGGAGGGTCGTGCTCCCCACCCCCGTGGGGATGAACCGCGCAGAAAAATGACTCGCAAACAGCAAAGGATGTGCTCCCCACCCCCGTGGGGATGAACCGCGGTGGCAGAATTGGCTGGGGGAGGTGCGGCAGTGCTCCCCACCCCCGTGGGGATGAACCGGACGAGAGCGGCGATACGATCCTCGATTTCGAGTGCTCCCCACCCCCGTGGGGATGAACCGCCCCGATTTTGCGGGGCTCCGGGGCGGACGCCGTGCTCCCCACCCCCGTGGGGATGAACCGGCGCGACGATCCCGTACACCCCCTCGGCTGATGTGCTCCCCACCCCCGTGGGGATGAACCGCCAGTGCGCGTCGGCCTCGCGCCTTTGCAGGGGTGCTCCCCACCCCCGTGGGGATGAACCGACATTCCCGGTCTTCAAGCTGGACGACGGGAGGTGCTCCCCACCCCCGTGGGGATGAACCGTGCACGGACCTGCTGATGCTTGAGCCGCCGCAGTGCTCCCCACCCCCGTGGGGATGAACCGTCTTTCCCAGTGTTCAAGCTCGACGACGGCGCGTGCTCCCCACCCCCGTGGGGATGAACCGTCCCCGAAGATGAAGACGAAGGGGAAGCAGTCGTGCTCCCCACCCCCGTGGGGATGAACCGGCGTTCCCGGTCTTCAAGCTCGACGACGGCAGGTGCTCCCCACCCCCGTGGGGATGAACCGGTCGCAGCCAGCCGCATTTGACGAGCGCTTCGGTGCTCCCCACCCCCGCGGGACCCCCCGCCCGCGACGGGCTCAGGGCCCGTCGCGGACGGCGATCCAGGCGGCGAAGTTCATGCACCGCCAGACGCAGTCGACCTGGCTGAAGCCCGCGTCGGCGAGCATCTCCTCGTTCCAGCGGGCGGTGACGGGCACCAGGACGCCCTCCAGCGAGCGCCGCTTGGTCTCGATCGCCTCGGGGCTGTAGCCGCCGGCGGCCTTGAGCTGGTGATAGAGATCCACCAGCGTCTCCTGGATCTCCGCGGTGCGGCCGAGGACCTTCTCGACCAGCACCAGGCAGCCGCCGGGGACGGTGCTGGCGAAGCAGCGCCGCACCACCCGCTGGCGGTGCTCGATGGGCACGAACTGGAGGCTCAGCACCGCCAGGGTCGCCGAGGCCCGCACCGGCGGGTAGTAGTCGCGGAGGTCCTTGTGCTGGATGCGCACCACGCCGCAGTCGATCCAGCCGCGGAACCGCTCGCGGCAGGCGGCGTACATCGGCTCGGCGCTCTCGACGCCGACGAAGACATTGTGGGCGCCGAACCGCTCGATCAGCGGGGCGATCGCATCGCCCCGGGAGCAGCCCAGGTCCACCACGGCCGTTTCCGGCCGGACGTAGCGGCCCGCCAGGCGGGTGACGGTCTGCCGCATGGTCTCGTAGTCGGGAATCGACCGGCGGAGCATGTCCTCGAAGCAGGCGGTGACGGTTTCGTCGAAGGCCCACGGGCCCTCGGGCCGGTGGCTCAGACTGGAAGATGCGTCCATGGACGTCCCTCCTCCACCGGCAGGGCGCGGACGCCCAGCCGGGCGTACATCGCGCGGGTTCGCGGGTTGGACTCGATCGCCAGGTAGTCGGCCGGGTCGGCCGAGAACCGCGGCAGGATCCGCTCGAGCAGGACCCGCCGCTTCAGCGCCGCCGGCGGCAGGTCCAGGTCGTTGAAGAAGGCCGCCTCCGGCCGCCAGCCGGTCTTGGCGGTGAGGCTCGCCAGCGTGGCCGCCCGGTAGCGGGCCGGCCGGGCGGTGACGAGAATCACCCGCTCGGGGCGCAGCAGCGCCACCAGCCAGGGCCGGTAGGTCTCCCCGGCGATCTGGCGGGTGAAGGGCCGCCGCTTGACGGTGGAGTTGGCCACCAGCGTGTAGTTGAGGTCCAGGAGGATGATCACAGGGACACCCCCAGACGTTTCTCGAAGGCCGCGATCGCCTCGTCGACCAGCCCCATGCGGTCCCCGTCGGGGTAGGGCAGGTCGAACTCGAAGGTCAGGGCGGCCCGCAGCGCCGCCGCCTCCGGCGGCGGCGCCTCGGGCGACGGCGTGATACCGTGACCGAGGCCGAGGCGTACCACGTCGCCCTGGAAGCGGCCAATGGCGACCGCCCTTACTGCTCTCACTGCGCGGCGACCAGCGCTCAAGGTTCACTGGTCTGCGGCGAGTTTTGCGACGAGCCCCGATGTGAGGGCCACTACCTGCCCGGCGCGAGGATGGAGGTTCAGTGGCG
>CAYTQL010000101.1:0-2452 GCA_964439555.1 uncultured Planctomycetaceae bacterium
GGAGCACGTGGGACGGCTCGAGCGAACCGGTCGTGCACGCGCTGCCGCTGGAGGCGCAGATCCCGTGCTCGTTGAGCATCAGCAGGATCGCCTCCCCCTCGACGTACTTGAAGCTGATGTTCGCCGTGTTCGGGAGGCGGTGGTCGGCGTCGCCGTTGACGATCGCGTCCGGACAGGCCGCCAGCAACTCGCGTTCGAGGCGGTCGCGGAGCTTCCGCACCCGCGTGCGTTCCTCCTCCAGGCGTTGCCCGGCCAACTCGGCCGCGGCGCCCAGCGCGGCGATCAGCGGGACCGCCTCGGTGCCCCCGCGGCGGTTGCGCTCCTGATGCCCGCCGATCAGGAACCGACTGAACCGCGTGCCCTTCCGCACGTACAGCGCCCCGACGCCCTTGGGAGCGTGGAGCTTGTGCCCGGAGAGGCTGAGCATGTCGATCGGGAGGCTCGAAAGATTGATCGGCAGCTTGCCCACCGCCTGCACCGCGTCGGTGTGGAAGAGGATGCCCTTGTCCCGGCACATGGCGGCGATCGTCTCGACGGGGAAGATCACGCCGGTCTCGTTGTTGGCCCACATGATCGAGACGACGGCGATGTCGTCGGTCAGTGCGTCGCCCACGTCGGCGACGTCGAGCTGTCCCTCGGCGTTGACGGGAACCTCCGTCAGGCGGATCGCGTCCCGCCCGTCGGTCGAGAGGGTCCGGCAGAGGGTCCGCACGGCCGGGTGCTCGACGCGCGAGGTCACCACGTCTCGCCGGTCCGGCTGGGTTCCCAGCGCCGAGCGGATGGCGGTGTTGTCGCTCTCGGTGCCGCAGGAGGTGAAGAGGATCTCGTCCGGGCGGGCGCCGAGCAGCGCCGCGACCTGTTCGCGGGCGCGCTCGAGATGCCGGGAAACCTGCCCGCCGAAGCTGTGGATGCTCGAGGGGTTCCCGTAGAGCTCGGAGAAGAAGGGCTCCATCGCCTCGCGGACTTCCGGAGCGACGGCCGTGGTGGCGTTGTTGTCGAAATAGCGGATGGTCTCGGGCATAGCTCTGCAGGTCCGATGGTCTCTGTCAGCCGGGGCGGTTCTGCTCGAGGTCCGGGCTGACGTCCTCGACGGTGATCTCGGGGTCCACTAGCTCCCGCAGGCGGGCGCCGATGGTCACGTCGGCGGTGAATTCCTTCGCCCGGCACCACGCGCAGTGCCCGCGGAAGGCGACCTGCACGTTGGCGCCCACCACGTCGATGAGTTCCACGTCGCCGCCGTCGGCGCGGAGGATCGGGCGAATCTCCTTTTCCAGCACCTCCTCGACGCGCCGGATGCGCTGGAGGTTGGTCATCGCGGGCGCCTCGGGCGCGGGCGCTTTCTCGGGCTGCTCCTGGCGGACGTCGGCGATGATCTCGCGGATGCGGTCGTGGCAGGCGCCGCAGCCGCCGCCGGCCTTGGTGAAGTGCGTGACCTGCTCGACGCTGGTGAGCCCCTGTTCACGGACGACGCGTTCGATGAGCGTGTCGGTGACGCCGAAGCAGTGGCAGACCACCTCGCCGGACTCCTCGAGGTCGAACGGCTCGCCGCGGTACTGTGCGACGGCCTTTTGCAGCGCTTCCATGCCCATCACCGAACAATGCATCTTGGCGTCGGGCAGTCCGCCGAGGGCCTCGGCGATCTCGGCGTTGGTCACCGCCGACGCCTCGTCGACCGTCTTGCCGAGAATCAGGTCGATGAGGATGTCGCTGGAGGCGATGGCGCTGGCGCAGCCGAAGGTCTGGAACTTCGCGTCGGTGATCCGCTTTTCCTCATCGAGCTTGATCATCAACCGCAGCGCGTCGCCGCAGGTGATGTTGCCTACCGTCGCGTCGAGGTCGGGCTGCTCGACCTCCCCGGCGTGCCGAGGCTGGAGAAAGTGCTTTTTGACTTCGTCGGAGTAGTCCCACATAGGCGTCCTGTTTGCAGGGAGTGAACGTCCGAACCATTGTAGGCGGGCCCGCGGGCGATCGGGCGATTTGCCCGCCGTCTCAGCGCGGGGCGTCGCGGGCGGAGCAGAGGCAGCCCGCCCGGCGCGTCGCGGCGTCGAGGGTCCGGACCGTTCCGGCCCAGAGGTCCAGTTGGATCAACCGGGGCGGCGGAGCCAGCCCGGCAAGCCGCTGCATCGCCATCGAGGCCTGCCACGCCGCGATCAACGCCACCGCCGGGCCGATGACCCCCACCTGGGCGCACTTGGGCGACGCCTCCGCCGGCGGGGCCTCCTCCATCAGGCACCGCAGGCACATCGACCGCCCCGGACGCACCGCCAGCACCTGCCCGGCCGACTCGACCACCCCCGCGAAAACCCAGTCCCGCCGCTCGGCGAGGCAGACGTCGTTGATCGCGAAGCGCGTCTCCCAGTCGTCGGTGCAGTCGAGCACCAGGTCCATTCCCTCGCCCAGGGCGGGGAGGCTCTCGGCGGTCGCCCGCTCGCGGCGGGGCTCGATCTGCGTC
>CAYTQL010000101.1:2462-9281 GCA_964439555.1 uncultured Planctomycetaceae bacterium
CCCGATGAGCCCCAGTCGCTCGGCCGCGGCGAGGACCTTCGGCGTCCCGGCGTCCGCGTCCGACTGGGTAAAGAGGTTCTGGCGGTGGAGGTTGACCGTCTCCACGCGGTCGTCGTCGACCAGGCGCAACCGCCCCACTCCTGCGCGGGTCAGCAGCGAGGCGCACCAGCTTCCCAGCCCGCCGAGACCGACAATCAGCGCGGAGGCCTCGCCCAGGCGTTTCTGCCCGGCGTCTCCCAACGGCGCGAAACAACGCTGGCGGGCGTAGCGGTCTGCCTGTTCGCTCATGGCGGCCTCCGTCGCGCAGCAAAACGCCCGGCCGCGGGGACCGGGCGGTGATATGGGCAGGGGCGGATTTGAACCGCCGACACCGGCATTTTCAGTGCCGTGCTCTACCAACTGAGCTACCTACCCGGGAAACGAGTCCTTACTGTAGCACCCCCTCCGGGCGAGTCAAGCGTTTTTGCCGCTGCTGATGGTCGTGTGTAGTCCGGGCCGTCGGCAGCTAGTATTCGCTTCCCCCGAACGTTAGGATAGTCCTGCGCAGCGGCGGGGACGAGACGACATGCCCAAACGCAATCTCATCTGGATTCTGGCGATCCTGGCGACCGCCGGGCTGACGCTGTGGGTCACGCGGCACCGTCCGCGACCGGAGGTCGGTGCGCCGAATCTCGGCGAGTTCGCCCCCGCCCTGGACACCTACGTTCGCATCCGCGAGAAGTACTACCACCCCCTGGCCGGGCGGGAGCTGGCCCGCGGCGCCGTCGAGGGCATGGTCGGCGCGCTGGACGAATTCAGCAGTTACATCGCCCCCGACCGGATGGGGCCCTTCTCCCACCGCGTCATGGGGCACCAGCGCGGGCTGGGCATGGAGATCGAGCAAGTCGGGCCGCAGGTGCTGGTGGTGGGCCTGATGCCCGGCTCGCCCGCTCACGCGGCCGGGGTAACGATCGGGGACCGCCTCCTGGCTGTGGACGCCAAGGGCGTCTCCGGGCGTTCGCCGGCGGAGGTGGAGTCCCTCCTGGCCGGGGAACTGGGCGAAGAAGTGACCCTGACCCTCCTGACGCCCACCGGCGAGACGCGGAACGTAACCGTCGAACGCGAGGAGTTCGATCTCGAGACCGTCGAGGGACTCTACCGGGACCGCGCCGGGCGGTGGCGTTTCAACGTCGAATCCGGACGCCCGCTGGCGTACGTCCGGATCGAGGAATTCGTCCCCGGAACCATCGAGGAGTTCCGCGCGGCCTGGCGGCGGGTGGAATCGTCCCAGGGGCTGATCCTCGACCTCCGCGACAACCCCGGCGGGCTGCTGCCCTCGGCGGTGGAACTGGTGAACCTCTTCGTCCGCAAGGGGCGGATCGTCACCGTCCTGGAACGCGACGCCGAGCCCAAGGAGCACGTCGCCCGACCCGAGGACACCTACCCGCCGAAGGACCTGCTCGTGCTGGTCGATGAGCACACCGCCTCTGCGGCCGAGTTGACCGCCGGGGCCCTCCAGCACCACGACCGGGCGGTCGTCCTCGGCTGGCGGACCCGCGGAAAGGGCTGCATCCAGCAGATGCTCCCGGTCGGCGGCGGGCTGGGGTTCGTGAACCTGACGATCTCGGAGTTCCGGGTGGCCCCACGTCGGAGCATCACGCGCACCGAAGACGGCGAGACCTGGGGCATCGAGCCGGACGTGAAGGTCGAGGTCCCCTCCTGGCGGGTGCTGGAGATCGACAAGCTCCGCCGCAAGCTCTCGGCCCTGCCGCCCCGCCGACCGCAGACCCGCCCGTCGACCGGCGTAGTCGAGGAGCCAAAGCATCTCGCCCGGCGGCTGATCAAGCTCGACCCCCAACTCGACGCGGCCGTGGAACTGCTCGGCAACCGCAGGCGCTTCGAGGCGACGCTGGACGCCGCCGCCCGCGCCCGCCGTCGCGCCGCGGCCACCGCCCCGAGCGGGGAAGGCGCGCGGGACGAATGAGCGAGCGGTCGATCATCCTGGGCGTGGAGTCCTCCTGCGATGAGACCGCCGCGGCGGTGGTCGCCGACGGGCGCGAGGTGCTCTCGAACGCCGTGGCGTCGCAGATCGAGCTGCACGCCCGCTTCGGCGGCGTGGTCCCGGAGATCGCCTCCCGGGCCCATATCGAGGCGATCAACACCGTCATCGACCAGGCATTGGACCAGGCCGGCGTGGGGCGCGACGAACTGACCGGCGTGGCGGTCACCAGCGAACCCGGGCTGGTCGGCTCGCTGCTGATCGGCCTGATGGCGGCCAAGACGCTCGCGTTCGCCTGGCAGCGGCCGCTGATCGGCGTGAACCACGTCTACGCCCATGCCTACTCGCCCGCCCTGGACGCCGAGCCGATCGACTATCCGGCGGTGGCGCTGGTCTGTTCCGGGGGGCACACGGCGCTGTACCGCTGCGCCTCGCCGACGGAGCTGGAGCTGCTGGGCACGACGATCGACGACGCGGCCGGGGAGGCGTACGACAAGGTCGCCAGCATCCTCGAACTGGGCTACCCTGGCGGACCGGCGATCGACCGGATCGCCGGGGAGGGGAACCCCGAAACCGTCGACCTGCCCCGCACGCTGCTCAAAGGCCGGTCGCTGGACTTCTCCTTCAGCGGGCTCAAGACGGCGGTGCTCTACCACGTCAACGGCCTGCCGGGCGAGCCCCGGCGAGCCGAGGGCCCGCACGCCCGACGCCTGGCGAGTCAACCCCACGCCGGGCGCGGCATCGAACAGTTCACGCGCCAGGAGGTCGCCGACCTGGCCGCGAGCTTCCAGGCGGCCGTGGTGGACGTGCTGCGCATCAAGCTCCGGCGCGCGGCCGAGGACATCGGCGCGCGGACGCTGATGCTCGGCGGGGGCGTCTCGGCCAACAGCGCCCTCCGCGCCGCCGCCGGCGACCTCGCCGGGACGCTCGACGCCCGACTCCGCCTGCCGGAGCTGCGCTTCTGCATCGACAACGCCGCCATGATCGCCGGGCTGGGCTACCATTACCTCCGCAAGGGCGTCACCAGCGACCTGTCCCTCGCCGCACGGGCAACCGTGAGACGCTGACCTCCTCCAGGCCGTCCGCTGCCCCGGACGGCGTCGAGAGCCGCCCAACCATGAACGAATCCGCCGTAAGACAACTTCTCGCCGCCGTGGCCGCGGGGCGGCTCAGCATTGACCGAGCCGCGGCAAAGCTCCGCTCGCTGCCCTTCGAGCAGGTGGGCTTCGCGACGATCGACCACCACCGCAGCATCCGTTGCGGGGCGCCCGAGGTCATCTACTGCCCCGGCAAGACGACGCCGCAGGTACGCGAGATTTTCCGCCGCCTCGCGGCCGCGGGGGGCAACGTGCTGGGCACGCGGGCGACCAAGGAGATGTACGAGGCCGTCGTCGCCGACCACCCGGACGCCGCGTTCGACGAACTCTCCGGCGCGATCACGCTCCGCCAGGACCCCTGCGAGCCGATCGGGCGCGTGGGCCTCTGCGCCGCGGGCACCAGCGACCTGCCCGTCGCCGAGGAGGCGCGGATCACCGCCGAGATGCTGGGAGCCCGCGTGACGCAGCACTACGATGTGGGCGTAGCCGGGCTCCATCGCCTGCTGGCGCACTCCGAGGACCTCCAAAAGGCCCACGCGATCGTTGTGGTCGCCGGCATGGAAGGCGCCCTGGCCAGCGTGGTCGGCGGTCTCGTGGCCGCCCCGGTGATCGCCGTGCCCACCAGCGTGGGCTACGGCGCGAGCTTCGGGGGGCTCTCGGCCCTGCTGACGATGCTCAACAGTTGCGCCGCCGGCGTCAGCGTGGTGAACATCGACAACGGCTTCGCCGGGGGGTACATCGCCGCAGTGATCAACCGGCAGACGGTCGGCGGCAGCGGCACAGAGACGTAGCGACCGGGAAACCGCCGAGTACGGGAGCGGGCAAAGGCGACGGCGTTGAAGGCATCGTCGCCGACGGTCGCTCGCCGGAAGCGGCCGGCCGGCAATTCAGGGCTCTCGATCGAAGGACGGACCGATGACCGAAACGATACGCATCACCGACGTGCCGCGGCTCGGGCAGCGCGAGCGGGGCGGGCACAAGGGCGACTACGGAAAGGTTCTCATCGTCGGCGGCTCGCGGGGGATGATCGGCGCGCCGGCGTTGGCGGCCAACGCGGCGCTGCGCGGCGGAGCGGGGCTGGCGATGATCGCCGCGCCGGAACCTGTCCAGCTCTTCGTCGCCGCGCTGGCGACCTGCGCCACCTCCATCCCGCTCGCCTGCGACGAGGACGGCGTCCTCCTGCCCGCCGCGACGCGCCAGGTCATGGACACCGCGGCCGGATGCGACGTCGTCGCCGCCGGTCCGGGTTTCGCCGTGGGCAACCCCCAGCAGCAGCTCATCCGCGCCCTGCTCGAAGGCGACCTGCCGGTGGTCCTCGACGCCGATGGGCTCAACAATCTCGCGAAGATCGACGGGTGGGCGGAACTGTGCCGCACCCCGGTCGTGCTCACCCCGCACCCCGGGGAGTTCTCGCGACTCACCGGGCGGGGCATCACGGAGATTCAGTCCGACCGGGAGCGGATCGCCCGGGACACCGCGGCCGCGTGGGCTCGGCAGGTGGAGGCGGAACGGGTCCTGCTGCTCAAGGGCGCCGGAACCGTGGTCACCGACGGGACGCGCGTCTACGTCAACGAGACGGGCAACCCCGGCATGGCCAGCGGGGGCGCCGGAGACGTGCTCACCGGGCTGATCGCCGCGCTGATCGGACAAGGGTTGGCGCCCTTCGACGCCGCAGTGCTCGGCGCCTGCGTCCACGGCCGGGCGGGCGACCTCGCGGTCGGGGAACGCGGCGAGCCGGGGTTGATCGCCACCGACATCCTCGAGTGCATCCCGACCGCTCTGGCGGAGCGGTCGTAATCCCGGCGCGGCGGGTCCTTGCACGTCAGCGAAGAATAGACCCGAAATCGCGTAAGTCGCACTTGACAGTCCTGTTGTCGGCCCCCGCGACACAGGCCGCCACGATGTCCCTGCCGCCCGGATTCCAGTTTTCCGCCCGCGAGCACGGACAAGGCGGACCGCCGGACTGGGGCGATCCGCCCGGGCTGCACGTCGCCGAGGATGTGTGGGCCTTCTCGGGCGCCATTGAGGGTCCCGGCGGAAAGTGGACGGTGCAATACGACATCGAGGTCGATCCGGACCCGTACATCAGCGCTTTCTTCACGATCGACAACTCGGGCAGCAACACCGCCCAGGACTTCACGCTCAGCGCGGTGCTCCCGATCGCCCCTTCGATCAACGTCGCCTCGCTGACCGGCGGTTCGCTGTCCGGCTCCGTGATCGACTTTGACGGGGTGGGCGGCGCCTCCTTGGATGCGATCCCCGGCGAAGACATCTACATGGCCATGATCGACGGGGTCGACTACCAGGGGCTCAACCCCTCGCCGCTTCCGATAGTCGCCGGCGTGGGGCAGACCGCTCCGCTGGGCGAAGTGAGTTTCGGGACGCCGATCCCCTCGCAGCCCGGCCCGCCGGTGCTCAACACCATCGGGATCGAAACCAACGTCCGCCTCTCGCCGAACGACGTCGCCCAACTGGTTGTGAGCTTCACCGTAACCCCCGAGCCGGCGACGCTGTCGCTTCTGCTGTTGGGCGGAAGCGCCGTGGTACTCCGCCGACGCCAACGGGGCTGAACCGCCGGCCGAGCAACGCAAGACCGCACACCCTCAGGAAGCCCGGGCTCGTACCGCCCGGGTTTCGCTGTCTCCGCAGCCACCCCGGTGACCTGTCGCACGCAGCGGGCTTGCCGGTAATGACAAAACGGCCCGCCGCGCGGCTGCGCGACGGGCCGTTCTCTCTTGCCCTCGTCGGTTAACCCGTCGATGAATCAACCGGGCGATCGTCGTTACACGATTCCCTGAGCCATCATCGCCTTGGCGACCTTGAGGAAGCCGGCGATGTTGGCGCCGGCGACCAGGTTGCCCTCGGCGCCATAGGCCTCGGCGGCGCCGGTGCACTGGTCGTAGACGGCGTCCATGATCTGCTTGAGGCGGGCGTCGACCTCGTCGAAGGTCCAGTTGAGCCGCATGGAGTTCTGCGACATCTCCAGGGCGCTGGTGGCGACGCCGCCGGCGTTGGCCGCCTTGGCGGGCCCGAAGCTGACGTCCCCACCGTGGAAAACGCCGACCGCCTCGGGGGTGCTGGGCATGTTCGCGCCCTCCCCGACGGCGATGCACCCGTTCTCGACGAGCTGCTTGGCGGCGTCCTCGTCGATCTCGTTCTGCGTGGCGCTGGGCAGTGCGACGTCGCACGGGACGCTCCAGATGCCCTGCCAGCCCTCGGTGAACTTCGCGTTGGGGTGGTCCTCGCAGTACTCGCGAATCCGGCCGCGCTCGACCTCCTTGATCCGCTTGACGGTGTCGAAGTTGATCCCGTCGTCGTCCACGATGTAGCCGTTCGAGTCGCTCAGGGCGATGACCTTGCCGCCGAGCTCATGGACCTTCTGGGTGGCGTAGATCGCCACGTTGCCCGAGCCGCTGACGACGACGCGCTTGTTCTTCCAGTCTGTCCCGCGGTCGGCGAGCATGCGGGTGACGAAGTAGACCAGCCCGTACCCGGTCGCCTCGGTGCGAACCAGCGAACCGCCCCAGTCGACGCCCTTGCCCGTCAGCACGCCCACGAACGTGTTCGTGAGCTTCTTGTACTGGCCGAACATGTACCCGATCTCCCGCCCGCCGACGCCGATGTCCCCGGCGGGGACGTCGGTGTCCGGACCGATGTGGCGGAACAGCTCACCCATGAAGGCCTGGCAGAAGCGCATGACTTCCATGTCGCTCTTGCCCTTGGGGTCGAAGTCGCTGCCGCCCT
>CAYTQL010000102.1:0-9278 GCA_964439555.1 uncultured Planctomycetaceae bacterium
TGCGAGCTGGGCCCGGCGAACATGATCCGCGAGCACGTCACGATCTACGCCGGCGTCGAGTCGCCCACGCGCGTCGGAAGCGACAACCTGGTGATGATCGGCTCCCAGCTCGGGCCCGGCTGCTCGGTGGGGGACCACGGAATCTTCGCCAACTACACGCAGATCGGGGGCGCGGCGGTCATCAAGGACTACGTCCGCTCAGCGGGCTTCAGCCTCATCGAACCGGGCGTGCGGGTCGGGGCGTACACCTTCACCGCCGGGTACGCCGGGGTGGACCAGGACGCCCCGCCCTTCGCGATCGTGCAGGGCTTCCCGTTCCGCGTCCGCGGGGTCAACTCCCACAACCTGCGGCAGTGCGGGTTCGACGACGGCGACATCCGCGCGCTCAAGGCCGCCTTCCGCGAGCTGTTCAACGGCGCCACGCGCGGCGCCGACGACGAAGTGATCCGACGCCTCGCGGGGCGCGACGATTTGAACCCGCACGTCCGCCGGCTCGTCGCGGTCCTCGGCGGAGGCGACTCGTGAGCGAACTGACCATCACCCGCGAGATCGACCCGATGGCGCGGATCGCCTCGACGGCGACGATCGGACCCTATTGCGTGGTGGGCCCGAACGTGACCATCGGACCGGACACCGAACTGGTCCGGCGGGTCAGCGTGCTCGGGGAGACGGTCATCGGCTCGGGGAACGTCATCGACGAGGGCTGCGTGCTCGGCGCCGACCCCCAGGACCTCAAGTACATGGGCGGGCCGATGATGCTCATCGTGGGGCACCGCAATCGCCTCGGGCGGGCGGTGACGGTCCACATCGGCACCGAGACCGGCGGGTGCCTCACGCACGTCGGCGACGACAACCTGCTGATGGACGGCTGCCACGTCGCCCACGACTGCTACGTGGACAACCGCACCCGCCTCGGGCGCAACGTCCTGCTGGCCGGGCACATCCACGTCCAGGACGGCGCGGTGGTCGAGGACATGGCCGGGGCGCACCACTTCACGACGATCGGGCGCTACGCCCGGGTAGGTCCGCGGACGCCGATCCGCCGCGACGTGCCGCCGTACACCGACTTCTACTCCGACGCCTACGACTGGTCGCCCGCCGCCGTGCGCGGGGTCCACGAGGCGGGCATCCGGGCGGCGCAGCTCAAGCCCCACGAGGAGGCCGAGCTGCGCCGGGCCCTGACCGAGTTGTTCGAGGACGAGTCGGCGTTGCAGACGAAGATCGAGCAAATGGTAAACATGGGCGTCGACGGCGAGGCCGCAGCGCTGTGCGAATTCTGCCGCCGCAGCCTCCAGGGCGTCTACGGACGCCACCGCGAGCTGTACCGCGGAAAGATGCCGCCCGAGGCGCCCCTGTATCTTCCGACCGAGAAACTCCAGCGATTTCGGGGATTCTACGCATGAGCTTTCGAGTAGCCGTCGTCGGATGCGGTCGCATGGGCAAGCTCCACGCCCGCGTCCTGAGTGAAATGGACCAGGCCACGCTCGCCTGCGTGGTGGACAACAACGCCGGAACCGCCAAGTCGGTGGCGCGCCAGCGGGATTGCGAGGCGCTGAACGACCCGGCCGAGGCGGTCGACAAGGTCGACGCCGCGATCATCGCCGTCCCGACGCTGCACCACGTGGACGCGGCGCGTCCCTTCGTGGCCGCGGGCAAGCCGGTGCTCATCGAGAAGCCCTTCACCACCGACGCCGCGAGCGGGCGAAAGCTGCTCGACCTCGCCGAGCAAACCGGCACGAGCGTGCAGGTGGGGCACACCGAGCGGTTCAACCCGGCCGTGCTGGCGATGCGCAAGTACGCGATCGCCCCGAAGTTCATCGAGGCCCACCGGATCAGCCCCTTTACCTTCCGCTCGGCCGACGTGGGCGTGGTGCTCGACATGATGATCCATGACATCGACCTGGTGCTGATGCTGGCCGGGTCGGAGGTCGAGGGGCTCCACGCCGTCGGGGTCAACGTGATCGGCGCCCACGAAGACATCTGCAACGCCCGCCTCATGTTCACCAACGGGTGCGTCGCCAACGTGACCGCCTCGCGCCTCGCGATCAAGACCGAGCGGAAGATGCGCATCTTCTCCGAGGAGGCGTACTGCTCGGTGGACTACGCCAAGAAGGTCGGGCTCGTGGTTAACAAGTCCCAGAATCTCGACCTGATCCAGATGGCGCGGGACATGGACGTCGAGGACCTCGCCGAACTGGCCGGGAGCGTCGACTACACCAAGCTGCTCAAGGTCGAGGAACTGGTGGTGGACGACTCCATCGAGCCGCTCCGCCGACAGGCCGAGGCGTTCCGGGAGACCGTCGTCGAAGGCGCCGAGCCGGTGGTCTCCGCCGCCGACGGGCTCGCGGCGGTGGAGGTCGCCGAGCGGATCGTCGAGTCGATCAAGGAATACCGCTGGGACGGGAAGACCTCCTCCCGTGCCGGGCTGGACGTCATCCAACGGGACTGAGCGGCGCGGAGGCGGTTCGGAACGCAGGCGCCGCAGCCGGCGGCCTACAGGTCGTCCACGCCGGCGGTCAGGTGGTCGGGGGCGGCCTGCTCGAAACGGGTGATGTCCGGGAGGAATTGGAGGTGGACCGTGCCGGTGGGCCCGTTCCGCTGCTTGGCGACGATCAGCTCGGTGGTGTTGCGGGGGATGTAATCCGGCTCGCCGCGGTGGTAGTAGTCTTCGTTGTGCAGCAGCGTGATCACGTCGGCGTCCTGCTCGATCGAGCCCGACTCCCGCAGGTCGCTCATCCGCGGGCGGTGCGAGGGTCGATCGGCCGGGCCTCGGTTGAGCTGGGCGGCGCAGATCACCGGAATCGCCAGCTCCCGCGCCAGCGCCTTGATGCCCCGCGAAATCTCCGTGATCTGCTGCTGGCGCGAGGTGTCCGCCCCGCCGTGGTGCGTCATGAGCTGGAGATAGTCGATGAACACCGCCTGGATCTCGTGGGCCGCCTTCAGCCGCCGCGCCTTCGCCCGGAGCTGGAGGATCGTCAGCACGGCCGAGTCGTCGATGTAGATCGGCGCTTCCTGGAGGGTCCCCGCGGCGGTCTGGAGGCTCGTCCAGTCCTGGGGGCTGATCATGCCCCGGCGCATTTTGCGGAGGTTGAACCGCGCGTGCGAGGCGAGCAGGCGCTGGGCGACCTGTTCCTTGGACATCTCCAGCGAGAAAAAGGCGATGGGCGCCTGGTCCACCACGGCCATGTACTCGGCGATGTTCAGCAGGCAGCTCGTCTTGCCCATGGAGGGGCGCGCGGCGAGGATGATCATCTCCGAGCGCTGGAAGCCGGCGGTGAGGTCGTCGAGCTGGTCGTACCCGCTGGCCAAGCCGGTCAGGGCCTGCCCCTCGTGCTTCTGGAGCATCTCGAAGATGCTCTGGAGCAAGTCGTTGAGTCCCACGGCCGCATCGCCGATCTGCTGCTGGGCGATCTTGAAGACGCTCTGCTCGGCGCGGTCGATGACGGTCTCGGCCTCGTCGTGGCTGTCGTAGCCCTCGCGGATGATCTCGGTGCCCGCGACGATCAGCTCCCGCAGCAGCGCCTTGTCGCGGACGATCTTCGCGTAGTACTCGATATTCGCGGCGTTGGGGACGCCCTCGGCGAGGCTGACGAGGTACTCCTGCCCGCCGACCTGCTCGAGCTGCTTGCGCCGGGCGAGTTCGTCCCGAAGCAGCACCAGGTCCACCGGGAGGGTATTCGAGCGCATCTCCACCAGCACGTTGAAGACCGTCTGGTGGTGCGGGCGGTAGAAGTACTCCGGGCGGACGATCTGCACGGCCATGTCGATCGCCGCGGCGTCCAGAATCATCGAGCCGAGCACGCAGACCTCGGCCTCGATCGAATGAGGGGGGACGCGGGGGACCGCCTCGTCGGAACGTCCTTCGTCTGAGCTGATCACCGTCCGTGGCTCCTGATGGGTTCGCCCGGGCGCCTCCGGCGCCGGCGGGGGACATCTCGTGCTCGTCGGCCGCGCATAACAACGCCCGCGCGGTCAAACTGGTGTGCTTCCAATCTAACCGCGCGGGCGCGATTTTCAAGGGGCCCGGACGTTTCCGAGGCCCGCGGCGTCGTCCCGCTTGCCGCAACCGCTTGAGGGCAAACTCCTTAGGCGGGCGAGAAAAAATCCCGCCCGTCGGAAGCCCGCTACGCCTGCTCCGATTCCCCGGATCGCTCGGCGGTCTCGACGGTCTCGGACGGTTCGGCGGGCAGCGCTTCCTCGGCCGATTCAACCGGCGGGGCGGGCTCGATGCCCTCGGCGCCCTCTTCGTGCAGCGGGACCACCCAGACGTGGACCGTCGCGGTGAGCTCGTGCTCGAAGTCGAGCGCGACCTCGTACTTGTCGAGCTGGCGGATGGGCTCGGGGAGCTGGACGTTCCGGGGCTCGATGAAGAGGTTCTGCTCGGCCAGAGCGGCCACGATCTGCGCCGGGCCGACCGACCCGTAGAGGTGCCCCTCGGGGTTGGCGCGGGCGGCGATGGTGACTTCCTTGCCGTCGACGACGCGGGCGCGGGCTTCGAGCTGCTCGCGCTGGCGGGCGAGCTCGGCGAAGTAGGCTTCCTTCTCGGCTTCGACGGCCTGGATGTTGGCCCCGGTGGGCTGGTAGGCGAGGCGCTGGGGCAGCAGGTAGTTCCGTGCGTACCCGGGCTTGATGTCCACGACGTCGCCGATCTCGCCGAGGTTCTGGATGTTCTTGCGCAACAGCACTTTCATGGTGACGTCCTCTTTGTGCTCGGGGAGCCGGCGCTAGCCGACGTAGGGCAGCAGCGCCAGGAACCGGGCCCGCTTGACCGCCCGCTTGCAGGCGCGCTGGTGGGCGGCGCAGTTGCCGCTTCGCTTCCGCGAGAACAGCTTGCCCTGCTGCGTGGTGAGCTTGCTGAGCGTCGCGATGTCCTTGTAGTCGACCTCCGCGGCCTTGTCGCGGCAGAAGCGGCACTTGGCGGCTTCGCGGAACCGGGAACGCTTCTTGCGACGGGAGGTTCGCCCCCGTCCGCCGTATCGTTTCTTGGCCATATGTGCGTCCTTTCGTCCTTACGGGCCTGCCCGACGGCAGGCGGGTGTTTCGGTCCTAGAAGGGGATATCGTCGCCGGTGACCTGGTCTTCCGAGGCCGGCGGTTCGTCAGGGTAATCTTCGTACGATCTCGGCGGCTGCTGGGACGATTGCTGCGGCGCAGGGCGCTGCTGCTGGGGGCGGGACTGCTGGGTTCCGCCGCCGGCGCCGCCTCCGCCGCCTCCGCCTCCGAGGAACTGGAAGTTCTGCACGAAGACGCGGTGCTTGCTGCGGCGCTGCCCGTCCTTGCCCTCCCAGGTGTCCAGGTCCAGGCGCCCCTCGATGAGCACGGGCCGGCCCTTGGTCATGTACTGGTTGAACACCTCGGCCTGCCGGCCGAAGCAGCGGCAGTCGATGAACATCGTCTCCTCGCGGGGCTGCCCGTCCTGCGAGCGCCAGCGCCGGTTGACGGCGATGCCGAACTCCACCACCGGCGTCTGCGAGGGGAGGTAGCTCAACTGCGGATCACGCGTGAGGTTTCCTGCCAGGATCACCCTGTTGTAGTTCGCCATCGCAGCGCTCCTGCTTCCGTTGTCTTTACCGGGACCGCGGCGCCTCCGCACGCGGGAGGGTCAGTCTTCGGTGTCTTCCTTGCTCTGCGGGGCCTCGGAACCGGCGTCGGTCTCGCTCGAGTCTGACGCCCGGGCTTCGGGCTTCTCCGCGGACTTCTCGGAGGTCTCGGAGGTCTTCGCCTCGGTCTTGCTCTCCCTGGATTCGCCCTTGGGCTTCTCGCTCCTGTCGCCCTTTCCGCCCGTCGCCTCGTCCTTCTCGTCGCGCCCGCTGCGTCCGGAGGCGGGAGTGTCCGCGGCGATCTCCTCCTCGCTCAGCCCGTCCTTGCGGAGGATGAGCATGCGGAGGATGCCCTCGTTGAGATTGGCGTCGTGCTCGATCTCGCCGAGGTGCTCCGGGTCGGCCTTGAGGTACGAGAGGATGTAGAGCGCGCGTTTGCGCCCCTTGATCTCGTAGGCCAGGCGGCGTTCTTCCCAGGGCTTGAGCGCCAGGATGTCGACGTCGTAGCGTTCCAGGATGGTCCGGATGGGCTCGGCGGCGGTCTCGGTGTTGCCCTGACCGGCATCCACCAGCCACATCGCTTCGTAGGTGTTTTTCTCTGCCATTGCCTCTTCCCGTTTTACCGGCCGGCGTCCGCGTCCGGCCTGCGGTTGTATGTGTCCATCGCGCGGTTGATGCCCTCTTGGGCCCAGGTTTCGACCGCGTCGGCCGCGGTTTCCACGGCCGGTCTGATTGTTTCCAGCTCCTCGGCGGTGAACCTGCCGAGCACGTAATCCGCCGGGTCGATCGGGCCCGGCGCGGCGCCGATCCCGATCCGGAGCCGCGGGACGGCGCTGCCTCCCAGCGCCCGTTGTATGTCATTCAGTCCGTTGTGTCCGCCGGCCGAGCCGTCCGCCCGCAGGCGGATCGCCCCGGTGGGCAAGGCCATGTCGTCCATGACCACCAGCACGCAGTCCAGCGGGAGCTTGAAGAAGCTCACTACCTTCTGCGCCGCCTGCCCGGAGCGGTTCATGTACGTCTGCGGCGCGACCAGCAGCGCCCGGGTCTCCTCGCCGCCGGGGCGGAAGACGGTCTCGACGATCTCAGACGAGAACGCCGTCCGCGGCGTTCCGCCCCAGCGTCGCCGGAGCGTCTCGAGGACCTCGAAGCCCACGTTGTGGCGCGTTCCGACATAGCGCCGGCCTGGGTTGCCCAGTCCGAGCACGATCCGCCGGTTCCGCTCGCCGCTGTCCGCCGGGGGCACGCGGAGGCTACTCCTCGGGTTCCTTGGCGGCTTCGCCTTCTTCGGCTTCCTCTTCCTCGCGGGCGCCGATCAGTTCGGGCTCAGCGGCCTCGACTTCTTCCTCGGCCTCGACCTCCTCTTCGACCGCCACGTAGCTGACGGTGCACACCACGCTTTCAGGGTCCTCGACGTGGGTGGCGCCTTCGGGCAGTTCCAGGTCGGAGAGGGTGAGGTTCTCGTTCATGTGCAGGTCGTGGACGTTGAGGCGGAATTCCTCGGGCATGTTCCGGACGGTGCACTCGATGGTGGCGTCGGCCCGGACCTGCTGGAGCACGCCCTCCTCCTCGGTGACGCCCACGGGCGTCCCGCGGAGGATGATCGGGACAGTGACCTCGACGCGCTCGTCGAGGTCGACCCGGTTGAGGTCCACGTGGAGCACATCCTGACCGTAGATGTCCCACTGGACTTCCTTGATCAGGCAGGTCTCGGTCCGGTCGCCCAGTTCGACCTCGAGCACGCGCTCGCCGTGCTGGAGCGCCAGCTCGATGTCGTGGGCGCTGATGGTGATCATCTCCGGGGTTTTCCCGTGTCCGTAAATGATGCCCGGGACGTTGCCTCGCTCGCGCAGGCGGGCGGCGTTGCGGCTGCCGGTTTCGCTGCGGAGGCTCGCGTTCATCGTTGCCATGGGTCTGTGTTCTCCTCAAGCCTCGTCGGCCGGTCCGGTCAGGCGTTCTCGTCCCGCAGGAAGAGGCTGCTGACCGATTCGTCGTTATGGATGCGGTGGATCGCCTCGCCGATCAGCGGGGCCACCGAAAGCACTTTGAGTTTCTTCAGGGCGTCCAGCTTGCTCTGGGGGACCGGGACCGTGTCGGTCACCAGGACCTCGTCGATCGGGGCGTCGCGCAGACGCTCGATCGCCGGGCCGCAAAGCACCCCGTGGGTCGCCCCGACCATCACCCGCGCGGCGCCCTCGGCGCGGCAGGTTTCCGCCGACCGCGCGACGGTCCCGGCGGTGGCGATCATGTCGTCCATCATCAGCACCGTCTTGTCGCGGACGTCGCCGATGATCCGTCCCGCCTCGACCTCCGAGCCGCTGATCCGCCGCTTGGAGATGATCGCCAGTTCCCCGCTGAGGCGGTCGGCGTACTGGCGGGCCCGCTTCGTGTTGCCCACGTCCGGGCTGACCAGCACCACGTCGTCCAGGCCCATCTCCGAATAGTAGCGGCTGAGCACCGGCTCGGCGTAGAGGTTGTCCACCGGGATGTCGAAAAAGCCCTGAATCTGGGCGGCGTGCAGGTCCATCGTCAGCACGCGGTCCGCCCCGGCCGCGGCGATCATGTTCGCCGTCAGCTTCGCGGTGATCGGGACCCGCCCCTCGTCCTTGCGGTCCTGCCGGGCGTATCCGAAGTAGGGGACCACCGCGGTAATCCGCTCGGCCGAGGCGCGGCGGGCGCAGTCGATGAAGATCAGCAGCTCCATGAGGTGATCGTTCACCGGGTAGCAGGTCGGCTGGAGGATGAAGCAGTCCCGACCGCGGATGTCCTCGCCCAGCTTGACCAGCAGCTCGCCGTCCGGGAAGGGCTCGATGTGCACCTTGCCCAGGGTCACGCCGAGGTAGTCGCTGACCGTTTCGGCCAGGGTGCGGTTGGCGCGTCCGGCGAAGAGCTTGAGATTCGTCATGTCGCCTCCCCCTCGCTGCGCCGGCGCATGAACTGCTCGACCTGCGCCAACTCGTCCGGCGTGTTGATGCTCACGACCTCTTCCGGCGGAACGGCCGCAACGGCCGCGAGATGCCCGCCGTCAGCGGCGATCAGCTCCAGCGCGTCGGTAAGGTAGTACTCGCCCTTGGCGTTGTCGTTGCTCAGGCGCCCCAGGACGCGTCGCAGGGCGGAGGCGTCGAAGCAGTACAGCGAGACGTTCACCTCGCCGATGCCCAACTGCTCTTCCGTGGCGTCGACCGCCTCGATGATGCCCTTCAAGGCGCCGTCCTCGTCCCGGAGGATGCGCCCGTACTTGCCCGGCTCGGGCAGCACGCAGGTGGCCAGCGTGGCCGAGGCCCGCTCGCGCCGGTGGGTCTCCAGCAGGGCCCGCAGCGTTCGCCCCGTGACCAGCGGTCCGTCGCCGGCGACGACCAGCACCGCCCCGCGGATGTCGAGCAGTTGCTCTTCGCAGACCATCACGGCGTGCCCCGTGCCCAACTGCTCGGTCTGTTCGACCCAGGCGACGTCGGCCGCGTCGTCGGCGAAGGCGTGGCGCACGCGCTGAGCCTGGTGCCCGATGACCACCAGCAGGCGGTCGCACCCGGCGTCGCGGCAGGCATCCATGACGTACCCCAGCATTGGGCGCTCGCACACCTCGTGGAGCACCTTGGGCAGGTCGGAGTTCATCCGCGTGCCTTTGCCCGCGGCCAGGATGATTGCCGTCGCATTCATGGCGGAAGTCGTGTCGTGGACTACCCGGCCTGGACTCGAACCAGGAACGGCAGGACCAAAACCTCCTGTGTTGCCAATTACACCA
>CAYTQL010000103.1:0-9218 GCA_964439555.1 uncultured Planctomycetaceae bacterium
ACGCCACCCTCTTTGAGATGGGAGCAGGCCGATTCATAGACGGCACGTAATTCTTCCTCGTTAGTCATATACATGATGGCGTCATTGATAAACACAGCATCGAATTTGCACTGCAGGTTGAAATCGCGCATATCACCCTTAATCAATTCGCATTCGGGATTGAGCTACGCCTCGGCGTAGAAGACCGGCGGGTTCTCCAGCCGGTTCCGGTCGGTCACCAGCAGCTCGGGAAGCGAGATGCCGCCGGCGCCGAGCAGCGCGGTCCCGGCCAGTTCGGTGCGGGCGTTGTCACCGGTGATCTCGGCGAGCATCGCCAGGCCTTCGTGGAGGAACAGCGGGCTGGTCGCGTCCCCGAAATACTCGGTGGTCACCACATGGCACATCTCGTGGGGCAGGATGCGGTCGAGCATGGTAATCGAGAAGGACCCGTCCGCCTCGAGCTGGGTCAGGTCGATCCGCCGCTTGACGACGCCGTCCACGCGGGCGACCGAG
This sequence comes from uncultured Planctomycetaceae bacterium, assembly GCA_964439555.1. Classification (GTDB taxonomy): domain Bacteria; phylum Planctomycetota; class Phycisphaerae; order SM23-33; family SM23-33; genus CAYTQL01. The sequence goes on from CAYTQL010000103.1 coordinate 493, forward strand.
AAGCTGCCGCCGCTCCATTCCGGAGCGTCGGTGGCGTTCCTGCGGTACTCCGCCCGGTCCGACCAGACGTAGATGTCCACCGCGTGGGGGAACTCCTGCCCGGCGAGGATGCCGCGGCAGATGCGCGAGAGGATGCGCTCCGCCTCGCGGACCAGCAGGCGGGCCAGCGCCGCGTTGCGGGCACGGACCACGAAATGCTCGCTGGATTCGACGTGCGTCCGGTCCTCGACCTCGGCGAGGCGCTTCCGCTGCTGGGCGGTCAGGCGTTTGGCGGCGGAGACGGGGCGGACGGTCTCGCGGGTCTCGGCGCGGCAGGTGCGGATCTGGTCGAGCACGTAGCGGCGGAGGTGGTCGGAGGTGCAGGAGGAGAGGTAGTCCTTGTAGGCCTCGACGGCCTGGTCGAACTTTCCGGCCCGTTGGCGGGCGGTCGCGGCGATCAGCCAGGCGCGGGGGACGGGGCGGTCGCTACGGGCGGCGATCCGCCCGGCAAGGCGATCGGCCTCACCCAGTCGGCCTCGGTCGAGGTACCCCAACGCCTGCTGAAGCTCGTCGGTCCCGCGGGGCGCGTCGTCGGTGCTCATCAGCACCGAGGCCCCGACGACCCCGCACGCACAAACGAGCGTCGAGGCCAGGACCAGCGACAGCCTATTTGACGGCCGTTTTCGTGGCATTCAGTTCGTCCACCAGGTCCTTTCGCATGGCCTCGATTTTCTTCAGGTCCAACTGGGCCCACTTGATTTCCAGGACCAGATCCCGCGGGTAGGGCTTGGCGATCGTGATGATCGACTCGAGCCCGCGCTGGATATTATCCAGGTAGTGGACCATCCGCATGATAAGGGTGCGGTAGGCTTTGGGCGAGAGGTTTTCCTTGCCCAGCGTGCTCATCAGCCCGTCGAACTTCTTGGTCCAGGCCTGCACGTCCTCCCGCGCCGCGCCGATCTGCCGTCGGCAAATCTCCACGCGGAAGCTCCGCGAGATGTTCGGCACCAGCACGTCGGCATGATCGAAGTGCCCGGTCGCCCTGGCGTAGAGCTTCTTCGCCTCATCGGGGTCGGAGGAGCCCGCCTTGGCGGCGGCGTCCATCGCCTTGCGTCCGAGGTCGATCTGCTCCTTGGCCACGTCACGGACGGCGGCCTGGAGGACCAGCGGCTCGGCCAGCGAGGCCGGGCCCTTCTTCAAGGCCTTCTCGGGCGTGTCGACCAGGGCGGAGGTCGGGGGATAGGGCTCTTCGAGGACGTACATCCCGTCCGGACAGGACTTGAGAATGCCCGCGATCGCCTCCGCCCGGACGCCCAGGGGTCCGTCGGCTTCCTCGGCCAGGCGGGCGTAGCTCGCCGACGCCTCGGCGAACCGGCGGGTGCGCAACCGGGTCTGGGCGATCAACTCCCGGACGGCGAAACGCTGCCGGTCGTCCGGGGCGATCTCCAGCAACGCCGGGAGCACGTCGTTGACCAGCGACTCGAACCGACCGGCCTCGAGCTTGGACTTCGCCAACTCGTAGGCCTTGTCGTACGCGTGCCACTGCCCTTCCACGCTGATATGCCCCAGCGCCTTGCGGGCCGCGGCGTGGTCCGGGTCCAACTCGATGATCGTCTCGAGCAGATCGCCCGCCTCTTTCTTGAGCCCCTTCTCCCGCGCCCAGTCGACCAGCGCGAACAGGGCGTCGGGATCGTCCTCCTCGGCGGCGGAGAGCTTCTTGCGGAATTCGACCGCGGGGGTGTCCTTGAACTCGATCCGGGAGACCTCGTCCTTGGAGAAGCGGAGGGTCCCGTAGGCCACCTCGACCAGGACCGCGTCGTCCTGAACGGTGACCGTTCCGGTGAAGGACCGCCCATCCACCAGGAAAAGCCGGTCGGCACGAGCGGCCGCGGTGGTGAGCAGCAACACAATGGATGCGATGAGCAACTTCGTCATGCGCGACTCCACTGCCCGCAGCGCCCCGTCCCAGCCGGGTCCTGCGAGCAACCCTATGCTAACGGAAGGTTCCGGTCCGAACACTGACTTTTTGCAGATTTTTCGCGCTCCCTTCGCCCGCGAGGAACACCGCCCGATCGGGGTCCGCTAACCTCCCGGACACACCGCAACTTACGGCGTTGGCTGACGGCGAGTGATTCTGCGGCAATTTCGTCCGCGCAGCGGCGTTCACTTGACCCTGCAGAATCGGAGTTGCTAGAATAGCCCGAGTCGGGACGATGCAGCGGTTCGCGCCATCATATCATCCGAATCCGGCGCACCGGACCGACCTGCCCGGAGCCCTCCGGGCGACTGACGCGGCCGCTGCTTAAGGTCGCGACGGCTTCATTTCGGGGCCGGGACGGGGCGTTTGCGATTCGGTTCACGTTCGTGAGGCGACGCGAATGAACGGGGTAGTTCCATGAAGCTTTGCATACGGATTCACAGACAGGATGAAGGCGGTTACGCGGCGGACTGTCCGTCCCTCCCGGGCTGCCGGACACGCGGGATGACACGCAGCGAAGCCCGGGCGAACCTTGAGGACGCCATCCGCGGCTACCTTGCGGCAGTGAACAACTTCGTCCCGGACAAGCTCGAGGATCGGGTGGTCGAAGTGCAGTAACCTGCTCTGCTTGCAACGGGGCGAGGGGCGCCGGGGGATTCCGTATTTCCAGGACTTCCGGGTGCAAACACCCCCTGTTTCAGGTCATCTCCTCAGCCGCGTGGGTGAAATTTCTTATGCACCGATCGCAGCCGTGATGCGTCGACATGCGTGTAGATCTGGGTTGTCGCGATATCGGCGTGCCCGAGCATTTCCTGGACGCTGCGGAGGTCCGCCCCGCCGGTGAGCAATTGCGTCGCAAAGCTGTGGCGCAGCGTGTGGGCCCCCACCTTCCCGTAGACCCCGCAGCGACGGGCGTATTTCCGTACGATCCGCCAGACGTCCTCGCGCGACAGCGCCCGACCGGTCCGGGACAGGAAAGCCGGCTCGGGCGTCCCGTCGTCGACCGGGGCGGGGCGCCTCTCGCTGAGAAGGTACGCCCGCAACGCCTCCAGCGCCTCCCGGGCGATCGGGACCACCCGCTCCTTGGAACCCTTGCCCAGCACCCGCAGCACGCCGAGCGACTCGTGGACCGCTTCCCTCCGGAGTCCCACCAGTTCGCTCGCCCGCATCCCGGCCGCATAGAGCATCGCCAGGATCGCCCGGTCGCGGACGGCGTGGCGGTCCCGTCCGGGGTCGGGCTCGTCGATGAGCGTGCGGACCGTCGAATCGTCCAGAACCGCCGGGAGCCGCTTCCACGCCTTCGGGGCGATCACCGTCTCGGAGATGTCCCGCCTGAGGACGTTCTGGATCACGAGGTACCGGCAGAACATGCGCACGGCCGCGAGCGAACGACGCACGGAGCTCTCCGCCAGCCCGCGCCCCTGCTGGCGGCGGACGAACGCCTCGATCTTGTTCGGGGAAAGCTCCTCCAGGGCGATGCCCCGTTCCCCGAGCATCGCCAGGAATTGGCGCAGATCCCGCTTGTACGCCAGCCGGGTGTTCTGCGAGAGCCCGCACTCGGCCTGGAGATAGTCCAGGAAGCCGCGAAGATGCAGCAGACCCTCAGGAGGCAGCGCGGAGGGCTCCGGCTGATCGGACCGGCTGGAGCGAGGTTTTCTCGGTGAGGATCTCACGGTAAGCGGGACACTCGTAGTAGTGCCCGGCGCAGTGGGCGAAGGCGCTGAAGAGATTCTCCAGCGTCAGGTGAGCCGCGCAACGCGGATCGGATCGATCGACAAACGGACACACACGACACCTCCATGTTCGTGCAAGGGCGAAGAAAACGCGTCCTGCGTCCGACGAAGGTATCGACCGATCCCCGCCGCGGGCTTGAGGGAGATACGGGATACGACCGGGATCAGGGATCAGCGAAAAGCGATCAGGAAACGCGCAGCACAGGAGGCTTCGGCGCCCGGTCCGGTTGCGGAACGTCGGTCGGGGCTCGCGGCGGGACAGAAGAGGCGAACAGCGGCAACAGCCGCGGGCGACCGGCATCCTGCCCCGAGCGGGCATCACCGAGATGAGGCGCTGCAAACCTGCCTGATCGCTATTCGCTACTCGCGGATCCCTGCGGCATCACTGCTCCGCGCCGTCCGGGTATTTCTCGGCGATCCACTTGACGATGCCAGCGGCCAGGCCTTGGGCTTTCTTCCTGATGCCCATGGTGGTCGTGGTGCTCGACCGACCGACGCAATTGGCCTCGCCGAGCACCTCACCGGTCTTGGCGTCGACGAGATTGACGCGGGCGACGACCTCCTCGAAGGGCCCGAACGCCTGGTCCATCAGATCGGAGTCCTCGTAGTAGATCACCGTCCCGCGGGCGATCAGCGTCGGGCCGTCCGGGTCAGTCGGCAGCTTGGCGCGTTCCAGCGCCTCGGCGAACGCCGGGCCGAGGTGCGTCCACAGGGCCCGCGGAGCCACTCCGCCGGTCCCGTCGGCGAAGTCGCCGAGCTTGAAGTTCCGGTACTCGGCGATCTTCGAGGCCGAGACGTCATCCACCGGCGCGTGGAGCCCCTTGGCGCCGGTGGCCAGGCCGATGCTCTCCTTGATGGTCCGCGAGCATCCCCCGGCGATCAGCAGAAGCCCGCACGTCGCCGTCAGCATCACCGTCCGTCGCATGTTCAACCCCTTCCAGACAGGGGGCCCGCGGTTCGGGCCCGTCGGAAGATAATCTACCCCATCACCGCAGCGGTTGACAGTGCCACCGGCGCGATCGTTAAGCGTGGGGGCGAACGGCGCCGGCGGCGCACGGCGGGGCGCGAGGTCGTTCGCGAACTGTCCCGCCGCACGTGGCGATTCGCCATGGACGAGCAGGACGCCTCGGCGATCGGCTATATCACCTGCGCCTTCGGGGCCTTCGGCCACGGCGTGGCGTTCGAGGACGGCGCGTAGCGGGGCTCGGGAGATGAACCGCGGCGGGCCGTTCCCCGTCGCCCTGCGCCCGGTCCCGCCGATCCGCCGATTACGGCTTCGCTTCCAGAACGCCGATGTCGGTGGGGCGCACCACGACGACGTGGCGCGAAACCTCGGCGCCTTCCGGGGTCTTCCAGTCCAGGCGGGCGCGACCAGCGCCGGGGAGGGCGATTGTGGTCGGCTCGCCGGGGCGCAGGACGTAGATGCCCAGGGCGCGTTTGCCCAGCGAGACGGTCACCGTCATCGGTCCGGCCGCCGGGGGCGCGGTGAGGCGCAGGGCGAACCGGCGGCGGCGACCGGGTTCGGTCAGCCGGGCCCGGACTTTCCGCGCGCGATCCACGCCCAACAGGTCCGCGGCGAGGTCGCCGTTGAGGTCGCACACCGTTCCGGCGAGTTGCCCGGCCGAGAGGGCGTCGTAAGCGCCGAAGGGCTCGGCGGGGTCCAGCGACCGGGCGACTGCGAAGGAGTTGAACCCGCGATTGAAAAACAGCCCCGGGGGCCCGTCGGCGGAGAACAGCGCCACCGACTGGAGCCCGTCGCCGTTGAGATCAGCCGCCGAGGCGCCGTTGAAGGATGCCTCGGTGCGCCCGGACCCGACGGCGACGACGAACTCGCCGGTTTCGTCCGTGACCGTTCTCCACTGCCCGTCCGCATCGCGTGAGAGCAGCGCCGCCCCGCCGACCCCGGCGACCATGACGTCCAGTCGGCCGTCGGTGTCGTAGTCCCCGCATCCTGCCGCGGCGGGGCCCTTGGGCAACTCCAGCTTCCGGGTCTTCGGCGCGGCAAACCCCGTTGGGCCCGCGGCGTGGAAGACCAGCCCCTTTTCGAAAATCTGTAGAATATCCGGCCGGCCGTCGTCGTTGAAGTCGGCGAGCACCGCGGGTCCGGCCGCGGCCAGGGCCTTTCGCGACGCCGGTTCGGCGAGCGGCTCCGGGCTCAAGTCGCCGTTGGCATCGGGCTTGAACAGGCGCACGCCGGCGGGTCCGGCTGCGACGACGACGCCCCCGAGGCTCCCGAGCGAGGTGCAGGCGTCCAGCGGGGCGCCGCCGGTCGGCGTCGCGAAGGTTCCGTCCGGCTTGCGCAGGACCAATCGGACGCGCTTACCATCCCAGGAGGCGAAATCGACCCGTCCGTCGGCGTTGAAGTCCCCCGCCGCCAGGGCGCGGGAACGGCTGCGCAGGGCGAGCCGGTCGGTTACGTCGCTCGGACCGGCGTCCTGGTCGCCGGGGCGATAGGCGCGGTCGCCGGCGTCGCAAAGCACGATTACGCCCGCGGTTGTCACCAGGCAGCCCCGGGCCGGTCCGTCCAGTACGCCCAGCAGCTTCGCCCCGGACCACGTCAGACCGGAACTGACCGGGAACTCCGCCCGCGGATGGGCCCGGGCGTACCGCGCCGCCCGGACGAGCTGCCGGGCGCTGCCGTTCCAGACGGTCTCCAGCGGTCCGGTCTGCTCGCCGCCCTCGGCCGGGTAGAGTTTCCAGGCGTTCTTGCCCTGCCCGACCGCATCCAGCCAGGTGGTTCCCACGTGCAGCGAGCCGGAGCGTTTTCCGCCGTCGGGGTCCTTCCGGACGAACAGCACGCCGGTCGCCGTCTTGCTCTCTCCGAAGGCCGCGGCGAGCGCCAGCGCCGCTGCGCCATCGGTGCGGAACGCGAAGCGCGGCGCCTCGTCGGCGGCACGTTTGCCTTTGAGCGCCTCGACGAGCTCGGTCGAGATCTGCCCGTCTTTCGGCCGGGACATCCGCAGCGTCAGGACGCGCTCGGCGTCGCCGACGAGCTCCACGACCGTGTAGTTGGGGTTCACCAGCCCCTTCGCCGCCGGCGGCGTCCGCAGCCCGGCCGAAAGCAGAAGTCCGATCAGAAGCCATCCCGCGCGGTGCATGTCTACTCCCCTTCCGCCGGCGGCGGACTGTTCCAGAGGTTCGCGACCGCGGCGTCCTTCACGCCGGCCAGCTCTGCCGCGAGGGCGTACTCGGCGGCGGCGATGCCGAACCAGTCGAGGCTGATGGTGGCCTGGGAGAGCGTGTTGCCCACGAACATCGCCTCGTCTCGGCGTGCCCGGGCGCGGGTGACCTTCTTGATCTGCTCCGGTTCGCCCTCGGCGAGCACCCGGGCGAACTGCACCATCAGTTCGGTTTCCTGGATGCCCTCCAGGAGCATCTGCCCCTGGACGGTCCGCACCGCGCCGTCGGGGCCCGGGGCCGTCAGCGTCGGGCAATGCCCCCGCCACAGCCAGCCTTCCTTCGGCGGCGAGGCGTACCGGCTGCGCAGGCGCCCCCGGTCGTCGCGGTAGGACGGCCAGGCGTCGAGCCCGATCCGCGCGAGGGTGCCCCCGCCGTCGCGGTCGCGGTACATCACCGCCCGGTACGACAGCGGGGAAGACTCGAAGTGGATGCTGACCCGCTCGGCCTGGGCGATCAGGTATTCGCGCTTCGGCGGGGTCTTTTCAGGCCAGTGGCGGCTCAATTCGGGCAGTCCCCCGCCGTTGGGCCCGATCTTGAAGCCGATCTCCAGCCCGCCGTGGCAGATGAACTTCCCGTTGACGGGCTTGGGCTCGCGGACCCAATGGGCATAGCCCTGCCACCGCCATTCGGGGGCGATCTTCTTGAAGAACTTGACCGTCGGCTCGAGAGGCCGGCTGTCGAAGACCTCGCCGAGCAGGAGGAACTCGTCGCTGCAACCGCGTTGCTTGATGCGCTTCCGGACGCCCTGGAGCATCTCGCCCCAGAACTTCTCGCTGCCGGGCTTCCCGAAGTGCGGGGCCTTCATCGGCTTCATCTTGCCGGTCTTCGGGTCCAACTCGGTGACCATGCAGGGCTCGACGGTCTTGGAGTTCATCCCGCGGAACCAGGTGCGGCAGCCGAAGGCGTGCTTCCAGACCAGCAGCGTAATGACCTTCGGCTTGCCGAACGCCTCGATGTGCAGGTCGAGGTAGCGTTCGAAGGCGGAGAACTCGGGGCGGCGCCCGTCGCCGCGCTTGACCCAGCGGATCAGCCCGTCCTTGTGATGGAGGTAATCGTCGCGGATGACGGGCACGAGCAGGACGTCGTTGCCGGACTTCCGCATCGCCCGGAAGGACGCCTCGATGAGTTTGAAGTGCTCGTCGGACCACGGGTCCACCTTGTAGTGATCGGCCAGCGTCTCGGGGGAGGGGTACATGCTCACCAGCGTGGCGTTGTCCTTCGGGTCCGGGACGGTCCAGGGGCTCACCAGGACCTGCACGGGGACCTCCTTCGCCACGGCCTGCGGCTCGGCGAGCTCGACCTTCAGCGTGCCGGTATACCACCCGGGCTGCTGGTCGCGCGGAACGTCCACCACCACCCAGACCGGCTGGACCGGCGCCTCGGGGTCGGGCGCAGGCTGCAGCGCGTTGCAGAACTCCGCCCACTCCGGCTGGGTCGCGAAGCGAACCTGCACATTCCCGGACGGGATCGCCGCCTTGCCGTCCGCCGCGCGCAGCGGACCGACCGATGCCCGCAGCCCGCCCAGCGGTTCGGGCGCGCTGAGCACGACCTGCCCGGAGCAGGTCCCCCCGCGCGGCGCGACGGTGCGGATGGGGCGCAGCGGGTCGAACGGGTTGCCCCGCGTCAGCCCGGCCGGGGTCTTCGTGATTTTCCACCACAGGAACCCGGAGCGATACGGGCCGGGCTTGACGGCGACGGTTTCCATCGGGCTCGCGTTCCAGAGGAGGACCTCGTCGGTCGCGTCGGACCAGGCGACCACGCCCCTTCCGCTCGGGCTGCTCAGCGTCGCCGAGCAAAGCCCGGCGGTGGCCCAGACGTCGCGGCTGCTGAGGCGCATCCCGACCAGCGGCGCCGCG
>CAYTQL010000104.1:0-9186 GCA_964439555.1 uncultured Planctomycetaceae bacterium
GCCGCTCGTCGCTGGCCAGGCGGCCGCGGGCGAACCGCGCCCACTTGGTCGTCGGGTAGTTCCAGTCCAGGTTCTTCAGGAGCTGGTAGGCCTCCATCACGGCGTCCTTCTCCAGTCCGCCCTTCATGATGGTGGTCTTGCCCGACTCGGCCATGCGGAGGTAGCTGTCGGCACACCAGTACATGGACTCGGCCACGAGGGGCGCATCCATGTCCGGGTTCTTGATGATGCCCTCGAAGACGTCGATGGCGTCCACGAACTCCTCGGCGTGCATGTAGCACTGGGCGGCGAGGACCGAGGTCTTCCCGGCCAGGTGGTGCGTCGGGAAGCGGGCGGACAGGCGGGAGAAGACGTCGCCGGCGGTCTTGAACATCTCCCGCGACTTCATGGCGATCTTCGCCTTCTCGATCTTGTCCTCGACCTTGGCCATCGCGTCGCGGTGGGCCTTGCCCTTGGTCAGGAAGTACTGACCGAGCCGGGCGATGGTCTCGGCGACCAGCTCGTTGCCCGGATAGCGGTAGGAGAGCTTGACGTACTCTTCCGAGGCCATGTCGATCTTGCCCATCTTCTCGAAGACCAGCGCCTTCTTGTACTGGGCCTTCGGGGCGTACGGGCTGTCGGGGTAGGTCGCCACGATGTCGCTGAAGCGGTTGATGGCCTCGGAGTAGTACTTCTCCCGCTGGTCATCGTTCTTCGCGTCGTTGGCGAACTCCAGCGCCAGATTGGCCAGGAGGTACTCGGCCTGGGCACGGGTCTCGGTCTGGGGGAAGTCGCGGATGGCTTCCTCGAGGATCTTCCGCCCGCGGAGGATTTCCGCCCGCGCCATGTCCTCCTCGCCGACCTCGCGGTGGCGCTTGGCCAGCTCGAAGAGGGCCTCGGCGATGAGGAACTGCGACTGGACGGCGATCTTCGGGTCGCGGAACCGCTTGGTGAAGGGCATGACGTCGCCGTCGGCGCCCTTGAAGATACTCACGGTCCGCTCGATGGCGCCCTTGTCCTTCGGCATGGTGTAGGCGGCGGTGATCGTCTCGCCGTAGCGGACGGGCATCTCGCCGATTCCGGGCTCGGTCCCTTCCTCGTTGTAGATGAACTTCGCGAGGCCCTTGAAGACGCCGGAGTGCTTGAAGGTCTCGGTGAGTTTGACCTCGATCGGCTTGTCGGACTGGGACCCGTTGAGCGCGATCTTCAGCGTGTCGTTCTCGTCGGTGACGTCCCAGCGGGGGTCGATCACACGGAAGTAGGCCTTCTGACCGACGAACAGCCCGGACACCTCGTCTCGGTAGCGGCGGTCGGTGACGTGGAAGAAGCTGTTGGCGTCCAGCTCGACGCTCCGGGTGACCCAGTGCTCATTCCCGTCGGGGTCCTTGAAGCGGAAGCCGATGTGAACCGTGTCGTCGCCCTTGATGAACAACCGCGAGCCGACGCGTTCCTCGCCGCGGGCCGGTCGGGTCGGCTCGGCGCCCTCTTCGGGCACGAGTGATTCGTCCGGAACCGCACCAAGCTCCATCGGGATATTGAAGGTGAAGCGGCCGTCATCCAGCGGGCTCAGCGCCAGCGGATTGCGCTCCACCACCACCGAGGCGTAGCCCGGGGGCGTCTCGACCTGTCCGGCGTCGCCGGGACGGCTGGTGAGCTTGATCGTGCCCGGGACGGTGATGTCGAACGGCTTGCCGGCGTCGCCTTCGCCCTCGGCCGGGGCGGTCGCCGCCCCGTCGCCGGCGGCCTTGCGCCGCCCGGCCTCGGTCTGCACGAAGACGCTGCACGTGTCCTCGGCCGACTTGACGATGTAGGGGAACTGGATTTCCACCAGGCAGGGCCCGCCGATGTAGGCGGTCCGCACGGCGTCCGGTTCCGGGCGCTCCGGTCGGCGGCAGATCAGGACGTGGGACGGCGGGACGTGCTCGACGAGCCCTTCCTCTTCGTCCTCCTCGCTCCGGTCCTGCTCGCGGACCAGCCCCGACTCGGTCGCCTTGTCGATCGGCTCGGACTCGACATCGAAGACCCGCAGTTCGGGCGTCTTGTACCAGACCTGCTCGACGATCGTCGTCCGCGGCCAGGGGATGCCCGGGTCCGTGTTGTCGTGATCGTTGTAGGTCAGGATGATGTCGTCGCCGGGCTTGACGGTCAGCTCGGTCTTCTTCTTCGCCTCACCGGGCACCGCGAAGACGCGCCCGATGAAGACGCCCGAGTGCTCCTCGGACTCCACGGCGACGTACTCGGCCTGCTGCCCTTCGGAGGTGCGGGCGCTGAACTTGATGGTGTCCTTCTTCTCCGAGACGTCCATGTCCGGGTCGCGGACGAAGACGGTCAACTGGTCATCCGGGCTGAAGCGGCGCATCGGGATATACCGCGCGGTCCGCTCGCCGCGGGAGGAGATCGTGTAGTCCACGAAGCAGGCGCTGATCGTCGCGTTGGTGTACGTGGCGGTCAGGTCCACCTGCTGGGTCTCGAGCCCCTCGGTGACCACGGTGGGGTCCTCGTAGGTGATCGTGACCCGGTCGCCCGGGACGATCTCGAGGATCTCGTTCTTCCGCAGCGACTTGTAGTCCTCCTTCGTGGGGAGCACCTTCTTGCCGTTGCGGTCGGTCAGGGTCAGCTTGTTGATCGCCGGGGAGTCGGTCTCGAAGTCCAGCAGGACCAGGCGGACCACGCGGGCCTGGGCATCCGGCGGGAACTTGACCTCGAAAGCGGTCTTGTCCTCGTTGGCCGTGACGGTCCCGGGCTCCTTGACCACCCCGGGCACGTCGTGGATGCCCGCGGCGATGTTCTCGTCCTTCGCCGGGTCGAGCATTTCGGCGGGCAGGGGGATCATGAACGGGGGCTCATCGGTGTCCATCTGGAGCTCGAGGTCCGGCTGCTCGCGGCGCCGGGCGACGACGTAGATGTCCAGGCGATGGACGCCCTTGCCGATGGACTTGATGACGGCGCTGCCGACCTGGGCTCGGCGCCCGGAGGCGGAGGCGGCTCCGCCGTCGACAGTCAGCATGACCTGCGGACCGCGGCGTCGATCGCCCTCGGGGGCGTTCTTGTTGACGACCCGGAACGTCCGGCGCGCGCGGCGCGGCTGGTAGAACGCGCCGGAGAAGTGCGCGACGTAGACGTCGTCGCTCCGGATGTTCATCGCCTTGTGCTTGCCCTTGAGGTCCTTGTCGAACTTGAGGTGCGGGCTGTTGACCCCGAGCTCCACCTTGTCCTGCTTGGCCTTGATGTACCCGGTCTCGAGGTAGTCCTTGACGGCCTCGATCCCGTTGAGCCGCTGGGACTCGGGAACCTTGACCATCTCCAGCTTCATCTTCCCGTCCCACGGTTTGTAGGGCTTGGGATAGGCCGCGACGGTGGTGAAGTTCCGCCCGTTGAGCGAAATCTGCACCTTGAAGTCCTTGAGCTTGTGCAACGTGACGTCCGAGGCGACCTTCAGCGTATCGACCGGGACGTTGTCGTTGAGGTCGACGCTGAAGAACTTCGGGCGGATGTTGTCGCCCTGGGCGATCCACGGGCCGTAATCCTTCGCCGAGATCGCGTCGTTGGCGTCGCGTCCCTGCTCGGTGTCGGTCGCGTAAGCGGTCGCCTGGGCGCTGGCGGTGGGCACCGCGCCCTCGAAGACGCCGCTGTGGGTCTCCGTTTCGTTGAGCACGAAGCTCTTGATGCTGTCGCCGCTGGTGCTGGCCACGGCGACCGCGAGGGTGTCGCGCTCGGCGGTCTTCGAACGGTCGGCGTCCTGGACCCGGACGTTGATCCGGTTTCCGGGCTTGACCTGGTCCGCCGCCCGGACGGTGCTCAGGGCCACCTGCTCCTTCTCTTCCTTGCCGAGCTCCATGCGGGAGCGGAGCATCTGCTCCAGGGCCCGCTGCTCCAACTCCGCCTTCGAGAGGATGCGGGAGGAGGAGGCGAACAGCTCGGCGTCGGTGACCACCGTCAGCGTGGTGGCCGAGGTAACGTCGATCTTGTGGGCCTTGCGGAACTTCTCCGAGAAGTCGAAGTGGACCTTGTCCCCGCCGAGCATCTGCAACGTCCCGTCGCCTTTGGCGATCGGGGCGAGCACGGTCGGGAGCTTCCCGCGGAACTTGACCTTGGAGTCGCCGAAGGGGATGAGGTTGAACAGCTCCTCGTCGCCCGAGTCGGTCCAGGCCTTCAGTTCGATGTTCGTGCTCTTGCCGACGATCGAGAGGTTCTGGTCCACCAGGGTCACCGTCAGCGGCGTCCCCGGAACGATGAACCGCTTACGGGTCGGGGTCCCGGCGATGATCTCGGTCGCCAGCATGACCCGCTTCATCTTCAGGTAGATCTGCCCTTCCAGGATGCGCCCGTCGGCGTGGTCCGGGACGAGGGCGAAGCACTTCTCCAGGGCGTCGTGGGCCTCCTGGTACTCCTCCTGGTCGAACTTGACCAGCGCCAGGTGGTAGTAGGCCTCGGCCTGGGTCTGCTTGTCCATGCGGCGGATCAGCTTATCGAGAATCTCGGTCGCCAGGTCGTACCGCTTGGTCTTCCGGTAGACCTCGGAGAGCTTGAGCTGCGCCTGCCGCTGGGCGAGGGTGTCCTCGTAGTCGGGGTTGGCGGCGACCGCCTTGTACTGCGCGCCCGCCTTGGGGTAGTCCTCCCGGGCGAAGCTGATGTTCGCCTGCGCCAAGGCCAGCGACGCGCGGAGCTCGGCTTCGAAGCTCTCGCCGACCTCGTTGAACCAGATCGCCATTTCGTTGGCCAGTCGCTCGGCCGCGGCGAAGTCGCCGATGTCGGTGTTCTGGTCGATCAGCCAGATGGTGAACTTCGGGTTCAGCTCCTTGTAGGTCGTCAGCGCCAGGGCGGGTTTCTGGAGGTACTTGTCCCGGGCGCTTTGGAGCTTGCCGGTCAGGTAGGCCGCCTGGGCGGCGTAGATGGCGTACTTCGGGTCGGACCGCTTGACCGGGATCAGGTTGCCGAACTTCTCCAGCGCCTTGGCGCGGGTGGCGACCATGTCGGTCCGGGCGCCGTCGGGCAGCGACCCGCGGGCGTAGTCAAGCCCCTGGGTGGCGAAGACCAGCGCCAAATCGTGGTTCCCGGCGTCCAGGATGTCCTTGGACAGCCCGGCCAACGCCTGGATGAACTCGGTCTCGCCGGTGTCGCGGGCGATCTTCCAGATGTGCGGCACCCGCGGGTAGAGCTCGGGAATCCGGTCCTGGGCGATCAGGCCTTTGGCCAGCAGCATCGCGAGCTTCTCCATTCCCCAGCCGCGCTGGTAGTCGTCCGGGGCGCGGTCGGGGTAGATGCTCACGAGCACGTCGAGTTCCTCGGAGGAGAGGTCCTCGATCTTCTCGATCTTCTCCAGCTCGGTCATCGAGGGCAGCAGCAGGCGGGCTTCGGCGTCTTCGGCCCGCTGGAGGTAGCTGCTCAACTCGCTGAAGAACTCCTTGCGCTTCTTCTCGATGTCGGCGGCCACCTGGAAGTACTGCCGCCCCATCGCGTGGGCGTCGAAGCGGGTCTTCCCGAAGCGATCGCGGATCTTCTTGCGCATCGCGTCGCGGACCTTCGGCTCGGCGCCCATCGCGCGGGCCTGCCAGGTCCAGAAGACGCCGCGCGGGTAGACGGCCTCGGCCTCGTTGTACCCGAAGGGGAGGGTTTTCATCTCGCCGATCATCCGGGCGGCGGCGTTGGCGACGAGCTTCTTCTGGTCCTTGCCGTACTCCCAGTACTCCACGTCCAGGTAACCGGTCTTGTTCGCCTCTTCGACGAACATCTCGTCGAAGTAGCTTTCGACCGGATACTTCTCGTCGAGGCGGGGGAAGTCGTTGCGGATCAGGCTCATGTAGCTGACCGTCGCGCTGCGGGCGGCGGGGCTGATGTTCTCGCGGTGGAAGATCTTCTGCTCGATGATCGTCGCCATGATGTCCTGCCCCCACGCGGGCGCAGACCAGTGATCGCCCTTGCGGGTGGCGCGGAACCACCGGAACAATTGCGGCCAGAACTGCTTCTTCTTGAGCTGCTCGCGCAGGGCGGTCTCGAAGACCTCGTTGATCTTCTTCGCCTCCTCCTGGTGGTTCCGGGAGGTGTTCCACATCCGCACCGTGTCGCGGTCGGAGGTGATCCGGTCCACCACCAGCACGATCCGTCGGTTCGAGCCCTTCGGGTCGTAGGTCTTGAGCTGATCGGCCAGAAGTTCGGCCTGGAGTTCGACCGTGCGGTAGCTGTGAGGCTCGAAGATTTCCTGCATCACGTCCTGGCCGTACGGGGTCTTCTTCTGGTCGTACAGGCGGACCAGCGGGTAGATCTTGCGGGCGGCCTGGACGAAGTCGTCCTTCTTGAAGCCGTTGTGCTGGGCGGCCATGAGCTGGGCGAAGTACTTGCTCAGCTCGTTCGGCGCCTTGGCGATGTCCACCTTCTTCGGGTCGGTGGACTTGCGGAACTCGGCCGCGAGGGGCGAGATGAGCTCCTGGAGCTTCGGATCGATGTCGGGTTTCTTGCTCTTGGCTTCGCGGGAGATGTGCTTCGCCCAGGAGCGGAACTTTTTCTCGACGTCCTTGAACGCCTCCCGGCGGTCATTCTCGCGGGACCGCTCGTTGAAGGGTATCCAGTCCAGCGAACGCAAGTGCTTGGCGATCTTGGGCTTGTCCTTGTTCTCGAGCGAGTCCCAGGCGGCCTTGAGGTACTCGGAGACCGCCTGCGGATCGGCCAGGCCGACCGGGCTCTTGGCGAGGCACTCGGTGCCGAAGTGGATCAGCGCCTTGCGTCGTTCGTCGCGGAGCTTGCGCTCGAGCTTCTTGCCTTCCTCGGTGTCCTTCTTGTCCTTCGCGGGTCCGTGGAGGGCGTGATAGCGGGACCAGATCTGGTTGAAGGCGTCGAAGACCTGCTCGTGGTCGAGGTGCCAGGTCTCCTTCTTGATCAGGTGATCGGTCGCCTTGACCAGGTCGTTCCCCCCGGCCGCCAGAGAATTGATCACTGCGGCGTCGAAGCTGTCGACGCCCTGGAGGAACTTCGCCTGCTTCTTGTAGGTCTCCAGCGAGTCGGCCCAGCGATCCCACGGGACGCGGCGGGTCTCGGGGAGCCCGTCGAAGAACTTGCTGTTCTTGATGCCGAGCTGACCCCACTGCTCGCGGGAGGCGAGCCCTTCGAGCCCGACGCGGTGATGGAACCGGTAGCGGAGCATCTCGCGCTTGTCGGCGTCGGAGAGCTTGCCGAAGGCGTAGACGAAGAACGCCCGCTTGGGCGCCGGCTGGTGGCGGTAGATGTTGTCGTTGTCGTTGACCCCGTCGGCCTTGAAGGTGTGGACGATCTTCTCGAGCGTCCCGGTCGTGGGGAAGGCGTCGAAATACCTGCGCGCGGCGGAGGTGACCACCTCGTACTCGCTGTCGAGCACGTCCGCTTCCTTGCCGGCCTTGCCGGCCTGGAAGGCGAGGTTCGCCAGCACGAACTGGAGGCGGAGCGCCAGTTCCTTCTCATCGCGGATGAGTCCGGGGAGCTTGCGGGCCTCGGCGAGGGCGGGGTACTGCTCCTTCTTGGGGTCCGCCAGCTCCTTGGTGAGCCATTCGGCGTACTCCCAGAAGAACAGGCGTTCCTTCTCCAGGGGCATCTTGTCGGAGAAGACGGTCACCAGCGCCTTGGCGAGGTCGGCGTAGTTTTTGCGGCTGACCGCCTGGGCGGCGTACCAACTGTCGAACCGTCGCGCGGCGGCGGACTTGCGGAACTTCAGCCCGTACTGGGTCATGAAGGTATAGGCGTCGTCCCTGTCGCCGAGGAAGTCGATCAGCGTGGTGTACAGCCTGGCCGCAACGTCGGAGTTCTCCTTGTTGACGTCCGCGGACTTCAGGTAATTCTTGTACATCGCCGTGGCGCCGCGGTAGTCCCCGGAGACCAGGGCGTTGTCGGCCGCCATCAGCAGCAGTCCCGAGGAGGGGCGGGCGTGCTGGGAGAGGTAGCTCTTGATCGCCACGTAGGCGGCGTAGGGCTGCCCGAGTTCCTTGCCCTTGCTCAGCAGTTCCTTGGCGTTCTTCTCCGTCGCGGCGCCCGGGTCGGCGAGCACCTTGGACTGGAGGGTGTTGAACGCCTCGAGCTTCGGGTCGACCTTGGCCTCGGGCTCATCCTGCCCGACCGCCGCCGTGCAGAGAATGCTCAGCGTAACCGCGGCCAGCAGCGTGCGGTGGATCGTCCGTTTCATCGCAGTCATGTCCTTGTCCTGTCCTTAGCTCTCGGCGCTCTCGCCGTTGGTCGCGTTCTGCTTCTTGATCTGCTCCAGCTTCTGCTTGATCGCCGGGAGGTAGTCCTTGGCCTTCTTGGCGTACTCGCTGCCCGGGTAGGAGAAGATCAACTGCGTGCACTTCTCGTAAGCCTTCTGGTAGTCGCCCATCTTCCAGGCGACCATGACCCACTTGAGCAGCAGCTCATCCAGGAACGCCCCGTCGGGGTGGTCCTGGAAGGTCTGTTCGAGCAGGTCGTTGGCCTGGGAGTAGGCCTTGATCTCGATGTAGTAGTCCACGAGTTCCTTCAGCGCCGGGCCGGCGAACTCGCTGTCGGCGTACTTCTCGGCGCAGACCTGGTACTGCTTGATCGCCGCCTCGCGCGAGCCCTGCCGTCCGCTGCTCGAGAGCGCCTTGGCGATCAGGTACTGCGCTTCAGCCTTGGCGAGCGACTTGTCGAGGTCCAGGATCTGCTCGAAGACCCCGATCGCCCCGGAATAGTCCCGGTCGTTCATCTTGATCTTGCCGATGCTCATCAGCGCCCGGTCCACGAAGGGCGATTCCGGGTAGAGCTGGTTGAACAACTGGCAGGTGGCGATCGCGTTGTCGTAGTCCTCTTCCGCGATGTACAGCTCCCACTTCAGCCGGAAGGCGTCCTGCTTGAGGCGGGTGGGGATCGGGCTGGTCTCGCGGATGATCGGGTCCACGCGGTCGAGCCCCTCGCCCGCGCGCTCCTGGGCGCCTTCCTTGAGCCCCATGGACTCGAAAATCCGGGCGAGTTCCAGGAACGCCGTCGCCTCGACGAGCTGCTTCTGGGCGCGCTTGATCGGGTCGGAAACCTTGTCCTGCGTGGCGTTGGCCCCGCTCTTGAGGTGCCCGATGACCCGCACGACGGCCTCGACCTTCTGCGGCGAGTCGCCCTTGATGTGCAGATCGTCGTAGTAGATCGCCACGATCTCGTCATTCATCGCACAGTTGAGCACGTCGTCGGTCCGGTCGGCCGGACGATCCTCCCGCGCCAGCGCGAGAGTCACCCTCCCGC
>CAYTQL010000105.1:0-9168 GCA_964439555.1 uncultured Planctomycetaceae bacterium
GCTCGCCGTGGGAGCTGAGGGCGACCGACTCGGTTTCGCCCTTGGCGAAGTCGGCCTCGGTGGTGTGCTTCCAGAGGCTGGGGGTCACCGCGGCGGCGGCGGCGCAGAGCGCGCCCACGACGGCGGCAGTCAGGCGAATACGGTTCGTCATTGATCGTTCCCTTGCTTTCGGATGCGTGTCTGGTCGATCGTGCGGCGGACGGTGAAGGACGCCTCGGCGGTTCCGCGGAGCAGGTAGCCGGTGTCGCGCGTCTCGATCTTCGCCCGGGTGAACTCGAAGGTGTCCGGCAGGTCCGCCTGCTTGAGCAGGGCCCGCGTGGAGGCGGGGAGCCTGGGCAACTCCTTCGCCCCGAGCGACACCCCGCCGCTGCGGGGCAGGGGCAGGCGGAGGTAGAGCAGGTCGGACTTGTACTCCGTGACGCGTTGCAGCGCCGTCCAGAGCTGCTTGGTGGTCCGCGGGCTGAAGCGGTGGGGCATCATCTCCTGGACGGCCCCGAGCGTCGACGAGCGGTCCGCGGCGGTGAGGGTGTATCGGCCTTCCTCGAGGTCCGCGGGAAGTTCGAAGCGGACGGGCAGGTCCCGCCGGTCCTCGCGGAAGGGGCGGACGGTGAGGGCGCCGGTGAGGGTCTCGCCCGGGCGGTAGACCTCGCCGTCGAGGCGGAGATCGAGCAGGGAGGCGTGGCGGGCGCCCTCGGTGATCGTGAGCTTTAGCGACGCGCTCTCCGGGAGCCGCCGCGGGCCGAAGGGGTTGTTCGCCAGGGCGTACAGCGGGCGGGCCAGGTCGCTCATCGCCGCGTACGCCCCGTCGTTGCTGGCAAGGTCGCCCGCGGCGTAGACGCCGAGGTCCCCGAAGTCCACCTTCATCTCATGGCGGACCGTGTGGTGCTCGGGCATCCCGCGCCAGGCGTAGGCGGAGCCTTCCAGCATGTACCGCATCAGCGTGGCGGTAAACCATCGGTGGCGGGCGATGCGGTAGGTGTACCGCTCGGTCCGCTTCAGCGGGACCCACTCGACGGTCACCTCAAGGGGAATCATCGCCACCTTCCGCCCCACGATCCCGGAGATGCCCGTGTACTCATCGCGGGTCATCTGCCCGGTCAACCGCGTGGCCGAGCCGAGCTTGAAACTGCTGAGCTGACTGGAAATGACGGTATGGATGTACGCCGGGCCCATCGGCAGGGCGGTTTCGCCGTCGGCGAAGAAGCTGTGCCCGAACGCCAGCACGCGCTCGCCGATGACGTCGGTGACGGTTCCGACGGCCGCCCATTCGATGTCGCCGGTGACCAGGGGCACCGCAATCCCGCCGCCGGGCTCGAAGCCGGGCTTCCTGCGGTTCCCGACGTCCGCGCCGCCCGCGCCGCCGGACTGGACGGGGCTGAGCCCCAGCGGCGTCAGGTCCTCCCGCAGGCGCCTGACGAGTTCGCGGCGCATCCCGGAGACCATCAGCGGCGTCCGCAGGGGCAGCAGTTGGGCGACCCCGCTTTCGGCGTCCGGGGCGCGTCGGCGTCGCAGCCGCCTCGGAACGCCCAGGGCGGCGAAGTCCAGCCTCTTCGGGTCCAGCGCCGCGGCGAGGACGCTTTTGGCGTCGACGGCGGCGCGGGTCTGCTTCTTCGGCGTCTCGGGCGGTTTGACGCCGGAGGGGTCGTCCATGACGTTGCCCACCGCGAGCATCTGCGTGATCGGCTGGACGCCGCCGACCGGGCGGGTCTGGAAGCTCCATCCGTACGCCACGGCCCCGACCATCTTGAACTTCCCGTCGTCGGGGTCCTGGAAGTACACCGGCGAACCGCTCATCCCGGAAATGATGCCCGTCTCCTCCAGGTTGAGCCCGTCGAGTTCGACGAGGACCACGTCCTGGTGCGGGTTGAAGTTCGTCATCACGCTGACGACTTCCGCCTGGAAACGCTCGACCTTCTGCCCCTTCAGCACCGTCAGCCCGTAGCCCTTCATGCCGCGCTTGAGCTTCGAGTGGTGCAGGTAGCGGTCGGACTTCTCGACGTACGCCCGGGCCTTGGCCAGGGCGGTATCGGCCGCGGGCGAGGCGGCGCAGCGGACCGGGGGCAGCCCGCCGGCGAGGGCGGGGAGCAGAACCGAAAGGATCAAGCGTTTCATCGGACCTCTCGCTTTCGTGTCGGGGGTCCCTCAAGTCTAGGTAGCCCTGCAACCCCAAGCAAGACGTAGACGCCCTCCGGGTCCGGAGGTCCGGAGGGCGAGTGCGAGCGAATCGGGACGACCTGCGGTCCTAGCGGTCGCTGTCCGAGGTCGTCGGACCGCGGAGGCGGAGCGTGATGACCAGCGGTTCGACGACCTTGTGGACCTGGGGGGCGCTGGGCGGGGTGCGGCGGTCGCGGCGGCGGACTTCCTGGTCCTCCACGCTCAGCAGGGCGGTTCGTTCCAGTCGGGCGACCAGGTCGGAGCGGGTCTCGGCGTCGGCGAGGACCACGTAGGACAGGCCCCGCTCGCCCTCGGGGTTGGTCTCGTAGAGATAGCGGAAGCTCCGCTCGGCGTCTGCGCCGTTCCGCAGCGGTCGCCCGCCGGTCTTGCGGAGGAAGTTCTCCAGCGCCAGGCGGGTGGATTCCAGATTCGGCGTCAGGACGGTCAGCTCGGTGCGGGCGGCTTTCCGGGCGGCTTCGATGTCGCGGACGATCTGCCCGTACTTGCGGATGATCTCCTGCTTGCGGCGGGACCAGCGGAACGTCTTGCCCTCGCCGAAACGGTCCCGTTCGGCGAGGGGGGGGCGCCGGGCGTCGTCGGCGCTGCGGTTCCACGTGCGGCTCAGTTGCCAGAGGCCCGCGGTCAGCAGCACCGCTGCCGCGACCGCCAGCGCCGCCTTGCGCCGCGTGAGGACCTTCCGCCGGCGCTGCTGGGCCCGTCCCGCCTCGACGACGCGGGAAGCGAAGCCCGAGCTGACGTGTTCCCGCGGGAGCGAACGCAGGGCGCCGCGCGCCTCCCGGGCCCGTTCCAGCTCCCCGACCAGGTCGGCCTCGGTCTCGAGACGGCGCTCGAACGCTTCGCGCCCGGCCGGGCGCATCGCCCCGTCGAGGTACTCGCTGATCTGCCGATGGTCATGCGGCGTGGTCACTTCAGCAGCCTTTCAAGCTTGCTCCTGAGCATCAGACGCCCGCGGTGCAGGCGGGATTTGACGGTCCCGACCGGCAGGTCCAGTACTTCGCCGATCGCCCGGTAGTCCATCTCCTCGATGTCGCGGAGCACCAGGACCAGGCGGAACTCCTCGTCCAGTTGTCCCAGCGCCCGGGTCACCAATTGCTGCGTTTCGCCGGTCACGAGCATCTCCTCGGGCCCGGCCGAGCGGCTTGCGGCGAGCTCGGCGGTGGCCGCCTCGTTCTGGGCGGCGTCGAAGGCGTCGCCCAGGGTCAGCGTCCGGCGCCGTCGGCGGGTGCGCTTGCGCCGGAAGGTGATCGTCAGGTTCACCGCGATCCGGAACACCCACGTGTAGAAGCCGCTGGCGCCGCGGAACTGCCCGATCCGCCGCAGGGCCCGCAGGAAGGCGTCCTGGGTGAGCTCCTCCGCGTCCGCCCGGTGGGAGCACATGCGGAAGACCACGTTGAAGATGCGGTCCTGGTAACGCTCCACCAGCGTTCCGAAGGCATCCATGTCGCCGGATCGCGCCGCATCGACGAGCTGCTCGTCGCTCGCGTCGGCGGGAACGGACGGCGTCGGATCGGTCGGTTCCGCGGGGTTAGACATGGGCTCCGTCGGGGAAGTTCCTCGAAAACGCGCCGCGCGGGCCTCTCCCGCGCCGGACGCCCTCTTAGAGCCCGGGACCGGCGAACGGTTCCCTCAGGCGGCGTCCGGCTCGCGGCGTCGCGGGCCGAACAGCAGCACGGCCGAGCAGAGCGCGGCGATGGTCAGGGCGAACAGTCCCCGGCGGGTAGGGGGGGCTTCCAGGCGGCGGGCGAGGTTCAGCAGACGCCCACGCGGCGCGGGCGGGGGCGCGTGGCGGACCGGGCGGACCAGGCGGGTCCGGCGGAAACCCCCGGCGCGGGGGACGAAGCGGTACTCGTTGGCGGGGAGGTAGCCGAGCTGCTCCATCGCGAGGCGCTTGAGGAGCACTTCCTCGTCGCGGCGGACGGCGTCGGCGAAGCGCCGCCGGGCGGCGATGGCGGCGCGGTAATCGGCGATGCGCGTCCGCTGGCGCTCGAGGTCCGTTCGAGCGGCGCTGTAGCGCCCCCAGGCCGGGGCCAGCACGAGCAGTCCGATGACCGCCAGTGCCGGCCCGGTCAGCAGGGCAAAGCCCGCGCAGCGCCAGAAACGCGACTCCGCGGGCGGCGTCGAGTTATGCCTTGTGCCACTTTCCATAGACGGCCTGGTCGCCGAGCTGCTCCTCGATTCGGAGCAACTGGTTGTACTTGGCGGTCCGGTCGGACCGGCTTGCCGAGCCGGTCTTGATCTGCCCGGTGTTCTTGGCGACGGCGATGTCGGCGATCGTCGCGTCCTCGGTTTCCCCGGAGCGGTGAGAGGTCACCGCGGTGAACCCGTTGTTGTGGGCCAGGTCGATCGCGTCGAAAGTCTCCGACAGCGAGCCGATCTGGTTGACCTTGATCAGGATGCTGTTGCCCGCGTTCTCGTCGATCCCGCGCTGGAGGAACTTCACGTTGGTCACGAACAGATCGTCGCCGACGAGCTGGACCTTGTCGCCCAGCTTCGCGGTGAGCGTCTCCCACCCGTCCCAGTCGTCCTCGCCGAGCCCGTCCTCGATGGAGCGGATGGGGTACTTGTCCACCCAGGAGCTCCAGAGGTCGATCATCTCCTCGCTCGTGGCGATCCGGTCCGGGTCGGACTTGAAGAAGCAGTAGCCTTCCTTCCCGCGCTCCCGGGCCTCGTTGACCAGCTCGCTGGCGGCCGGGTCCAGGGCGATCCAGATGTCCTCGCCCGGGGCGTACCCGGCGTTCTCGATCGCCCGGAGGATCAGCTCGCACGCCTCGTCGTTGGTCTTGAGGCTCGGGGCGTATCCGCCCTCGTCGCCGACGCTGGTGGAGTAGCCCTTGTCCTTGAGGACCTTCTTGAGGTGATGGAACACCTCGGCGCCCATGCGGAGCCCGTCCGAGAAGCTCTCGGCGCCCCAGGGCTGGACCATGAACTCCTGGAAGTCCACGGTCCCGTCGGCGTGCTTGCCGCCGTTGAGGATGTTCATCATCGGCGCCGGGAGCGTCACGGCCGCCGAGCCGCCGAGGTAGGCGTACAGCGGCTTGTTCGCCGCCAGCGCCGCGGCCTTGGCGGTCGCCAGCGAGACGCCCAGGATGGCGTTGGCGCCGAAGGTGGACTTGTTGTCGGTCCCGTCGGCGTCGATCATGGCGGTGTCGACCGCCCGCTGATCCGAGGCGTCCATCCCGGTGACGATGGACTTGATCTTTGTATTGACGTTCTCGACCGCCTTGGAGACGCCCTTGCCCATCCAGCGGGCCTTGTCCCCGTCGCGCAGCTCGACGGCCTCGTTCTCGCCCGTGCTGGCGCCGGAAGGAACCGCCGCGCGCCCGGCGGCGCCGCCCTCGAGAATCACGTCCACCTCGACGGTGGGGTTCCCGCGGGAGTCGAGGACCTGGCGTCCCTTGATATCGCTGATCTTGGTAGACATCGTCCGTTCCTTTGTTCTATCGGGTCTGCTCGAAGACCGGCGTTAGCCTTTCGGGGCGAACCGACGCCGGCGCGTAGAGAGTGTAGCGGGCAGCGGAGAGGATTCAAGCGCCGGACGACGGCGAAGCGGTCCGACCGGTCGGGACGCCGGTCAGTTCGCCCAGCACCTCCCACAGCGCCGCGGCGCGGACGGGCTTGTCGAGGCGGGCGTCCATCCCGGCCTCGCGACAGCGCCGGTGGACGTCCTCGTCGAGGTGGGCGGTCATCGCCGCGATGGGCGCCCGGGCGCCTTCGCCCTCGGCGGCGCGGATGGCGGCGGTCGCGGCGAGCCCGTCGGTTCCGGGCATCTCCACGTCCATGAGAACGGCGTCGAAGTCCCCGTCCCGCGCCGCCTCCACGGCCGCGGCGCCGTCGGTGACGAGCGTCACCTCCGCGCCGCCTTTTTTCAGCAGGCGCTCGATGAGCACGCGATTGGCGCGATTGTCCTCGGCCACGAGAATCCGCAGGGGCCCCGGCGGCGATTCGTCGTCCGCCCGCCAGGCGACGGAGCGGGCGTCGCAGCCCGCCCGGTCGCGCGAGTCAAGCCGCGGTTCGGCGAGGGGCAGGCAGACCTCGACCTGCACCGTCGTGCCCTGCCCGACTTCGCTGGCCAGCCAGATACGCCCGTCCATCCGCTCGACGATCTCCCGGCAGATCGCCAGACCCAGACCCGTGCCTCCGGTCTCGTCGCCCGACCCGCCCTGGGCGAACGGTTCGAAGACCGTCTCCTGCTCGGCCGGCGGAATCCCCCGCCCGGTGTCGGAGACGATGAAGCTCAGACGCACGCGCCCCTGTTCGTCCGGAGAATCGGGCCCGATCCGCACGCCAAGCCGGACCGAGCCGTCATCGGTGAACTTCACCCCGTTGCCCAGCAGGTTCACCAGGACCTGGCGGAGGCGCATCGCGTCGCCGAGGAACCGCCAGGGGACGTCGTCGTCCACCTCCCCGGCGACCTCCAACGCCTTGTCCTGCGCCTGCGACCGCACGATCCGGACCGCGTCGACCACCGCTTCCCGCAGGTTGAACGGCTCGCGCTGCAACTGCATCTTGCCCGCCTCGATGCGGGAGAAGTCCAGCAGGTCCGCCACGAGGCGCCCCAGCGACTCCGACGCCGAGCGGATCGCCCGTAACGGCTCGCGCTCGCTGCGGTCGGGCGTTTCCTCCATCAGCATCTCGGCCATGCCGGTAATCGCGTTGATCGGCGTGCGGATCTCGTGGGTGACGGTGGCCAGGAAGCGGCTTTTCGCGGCGGTGGCGTTCTCGGCGGCTTCGCGGGCCTTTCGGAGCTCCCGTTCGCGGGCCTTGACGCACAACTTGAGATGTTCAAAGGCTTTATGAAGAACGCGAATCTCGTCGCCCCCGTCCAGGTCCGGGGGCGTCGCCTCGGCGTTTCCGCGACGTTCGGAGGCGAAGGCGACCACCGAGCGGGTCAGCCTGCTCAGGCGTCGGGTGACTGTCGCGCTGGTGAACAGAAGCAGAATTCCCAGCAACGCCAGGGCGCCGGTCGTCGCGGTCAGGTGAGAACGGAACAGCACCTCCGCGCCGCGGACGGTGATTCGCCGGGGAATGACCAACTCCATCCGGACGACCGCCCGCCCGGACAGGTCGGCGAGGACCTCCGAAGCCTCCAGACGCCTGGACCCCTCGCTGCAAGGGGGGATCGGGGTGATCTCGGGCGACCCGGGCAGGTCCGCGGCCTCTGCGACCGGGATCTCCGTGAAGCTCAAACTCCGGCGCGTCTGGTTGCGCAGCGACTCGATGAGCCCCGCGTCCAGGAACCGTCCCATGATCAACGTTCCCCGCGCCGGGCCCTGACCGGCACTGGTGAGGATCGGCCGGGCGGCCAGCAGCATCACGCCGCGTTCGGTGCGCAGCAGCCCCTGCAGCGCGTCCTCTTCCGAGCGTTGAAGCAGGGGACTTCCGGGCTCGAGCCCGTCGCCGTCGAACGGCGACGGGCGAATCGGCGTCCTCGACGCCAGGTCCGCCAACTCGCCGCCGACGCGGCGCCCGGCGTGGTCGAGGATCAGCAGGCAGTCGAGGTCGGCGGTGACCATCGACTCGACGCCCAGGTTCGCCTTGCGATAGCCCGCGTTCCCGTCGGCCACGAACCGGTACGTGTCGTCCCAGACCGACCAGTCGCGGCAGAGGCGGTCCACCGCGGCGATTTCCCGCTCCAGGGCGGACCGGCAACGCTGCACCGCGCGAACGGCCTGCTGACGCTCCAGTTCGGCAAAGGCGGGGTAGATCGACGCCTCACGCGCCACGAACCCGACGGCGACGTTCAGCACGACGAACAACGACAGAATGAGTACAACCTTGACCTTGAGCGACACGGAACCTCACCGATACCGCCCGGCCCCCGACCCAGGGACCTCTCGTGCAGGTTATCGGTCGCTTCAGGCGATCACCTGAGCACGCCCCGGGAAAAATCTCCCCCGTATACCCTGAAAGCCAGCGGCGGGATTCGAACCCGCAGCCGCCGGTTTACAAAACCGGTGCTCTACCGTTGAGCTACGCTGGCGCAAGCTTATTACTGTAAGAACTTTGCGTGCGCGTCTGCTTCGGGCTGTTTGACCGACTCCACACACGCCCGATCAGGGTAGTGTCCAGGTAGTGTCCAGGTAGTGTCCAGGTAGTGTCCAGACTTTTTCGCACATTCTCTGACGGGCAACCGTTGGCCAGCCATTGAGCCAGACGGGTGCCGCTCTGGTCCTGCTCGCGGACGCCGAAGTCGATGAATCCACGGAACTGCACGCCGAGCGTGTTGAAGTCCGCGTCGGTCTTCTCGACGGTCGGCCGATCCACGCCATTGAGGAACGCGATCTCGACGGCGGGCAGTCGGTTGGGGTCGGTCAGCGAGCAGCGCCGCCGGGAGTTGGTCACGCTCCTGGCCCTTGAGGATGTCGCCTGCCCTGAGCCGGGCCGAAGGGGCGGGCGTTGCCGCGACGCCCGTCTGCCCGTGCCCGGCGCGTGAAGCTTCGCGATCGGGCGGCTTCCCGAGCGCCGAGGTCGAAAGACGCCCCGTTGGTGCGGATCGGTCCCGGGTACAACTTGAGGACGCGATCCCCTTCGCGAAACGCTTGAACTTGGCGTGGCGTTGGCTTAGAATGATCAGGCTCAGAGAGAAGCCCTCTTGCCGCTCTGCGAGGCCGCTTCCTTGAGCGACCTGTGCCTCTTCGACCTCGCCGAGGCCCGCCTGTGTGACCCGTCGGCGGTCGGTGTAGCCCGCCCCCGCACCAGGCCACGAGACGGACCCCTAGAACCAGGAGACGCCCCATGACACAGATCGAGACGAAATACCCGCTCCAGAACGTAGAGGAACCCAACCTCTTCCGGGACATGTTCCCCTACAACGAGCTGCCCAAGGTGACCTTCGACGAGGACGCCCTGTCGATGACCCCGGCGGAGAATGTCTGGATCACCGACACGACCTTCCGCGACGGTCAGCAGGCCCGTCCGCCGTACACGGTTGATGAGATCGTGAACCTCTACAAGCTCATGGCCCGGTTGGACGGCGGGTCGGGGCTGATCCGC
>CAYTQL010000106.1:0-9127 GCA_964439555.1 uncultured Planctomycetaceae bacterium
GACCGAGGCGACCTCGCTGACCCCCTCGGCCGCCATGAGCCCGTAGCGGACGTACCAGTCCTGGCGGGTACGCAGCTCTTCGAGGTCCCACCCGCCGATCGGCTCGCCGTCGGGGTCCCGCCCTTCCAGCGTGTACCAGAAGATCTGCCCCAGCGCGGTCGAGTCCGGGCCGAGTTGCGGGCGGGCGCCCTCGGGGTAATCGCGCCCGGGGCGGAGGCTGTTGAGCTTCTCCAGGATTCGTGTCCGGGACTCGTAGAAGTCCATGTCCTCCGAGAAGATCACGTAGAGCGTCGAGAAGCCGAACATCGAGACGCTGCGGATTGTCTTGACGTCCGCGATGCCCTGGAGCGCGACGGTCAGCGGGTAGGAGAGTTGGTCTTCGACGTCCTGCGGAGACCGGCCGGGCCATTCGGCGAAGACGATCTGCTGGTTCTCCCCGATGTCGGGGATCGCATCGGCCGCGACGGGGTAGCGCTGAAGCCCCCCGACGTCCCAGTCGAACGGGGCAACCATGACGCCCCACGCGGCCAGGCCGATCGCCAGCAGGGCGACGACCAGGCGATTCTCCAGGCACCATCGCATCAGGCGCCCGATCAGGGAACGCTGCTCGGGAATCGGTTCGAGGTAGCGATGGGGCATGCGCTCAGTCCCCCTTCGCGGGCATGGCGGCGTCGAGCTTGGAAGCCTTCTCGCTCTCGGAGAGCTTGTCCCACATCTCCGGACATCCGGCGCAGCAGAAGCCGATCCGCTTGCCCTTCCAGATGCGGACGAGGTCCTGGTCGACGCGCGCGCGGTCCAGCGGCGAACCCATGACCGGACAGCGGGCGTTGACCACCGCATCGGCCGGGAGCGTCT
Organism: uncultured Planctomycetaceae bacterium; assembly: GCA_964439555.1. GTDB lineage: Bacteria > Planctomycetota > Phycisphaerae > SM23-33 > SM23-33 > CAYTQL01. Next base: position 856 of record CAYTQL010000106.1, read on the forward strand.
CGGGCTGCTCGTCGCGGGCGGCGCGGTCGTCGTCCTCTTCCGGCGACATCATGCTCGGGCGGGCCTGGATCTGCAGGGCGCTGTCGATCTTGAACGCCCCGCGGGTGACGACCTTCTCGCCCTCCTCCAGCCCGGAGCGCACGACGTAGTAGTCCCCCGCCCGCGGGCCCAGGACGATCTCCCGCCCGACGAAGGTCGGCTCCTCGGCGTCGGGGACTTCCACATAAACCACCGCGCGGGCGCCGGTGATCAGCGGCGCCGAGGCGGGGATCACCAGCGGCTTGTCCGCCTTCTTCGGATCGACCGCCACGTAGCCCAGCGACTCGGTCCGGACCAAGGGCATCCCGCAGACGTCGCACGTGCCCGGCTCGTCCTTGACGATCTCCGGGTGCATCGGCGAGATCCACTTGCCCGCCAGGTCCGCATCCATCACCTTCCCCCCCGCCGCCACGCGCGCCCGGGCGACCGCCCGGACGAACATGCCGGGCTTGAGCCTGCCCTCGGAATTCGGAACATTCACCCGCACCTTCACCGTCCGCGTCGCCGGGTCCAGCACCGGGTCGATGAAGGAGATCGTCCCCTCGAAGACCTCGCCGGGGTAGGCGACGGTGGTGAACTCGACGGCCTGGCCGTAGCGGAGCCACATCAGGTCCGACTCGTACGCCTCCAGGCGAACCCACATCTGCGAGAGGTCCGCCACGGTGTAGATCCGCGTCCCGGTCTTGACGTACGCGCCTTCGCGGGCGTTCTTGTCCACCACGATCCCGCCGGTCGGGGCGTTGATCGTCAGGTGGTCCGAGACCTTCCCGATCTGCTCGATCTTCTCGATCTGCCCGGCCGAGAGCCCCAGCAACCGGAGCTTCTCCCGGGCGGCGGCGTAGGTCGCCTCGATGGTCTCGCGCATCAGCGTCGAATCGCTCCCGTTCATCGCCTCGACGGCTTGCCTCGCCTGGATGAGCTCCTGCTGCGCCGAGAGCAGATCGGGACTGTAGATAAGCACCATGTGGTCGCCCTTCTTGACCCGGACGCCGGTGTAATCCACGTACAGGCGGTCGAGGCGTCCCGGGACGCGGGCGGCGATGGTCTCCAGGCGGGTCTCGTCGTAGTCGATTTTCCCGACCATGCGGACCTCGGCGGCGACGAACTTCCGCTTCACCGGCGCGGTGGCGATCTCCATCAACGCCCGCCCGGCGGGGCTGGTGGTGAACTCGCGCGGGCTCTGCCGCCCGCCGACCTCGTCCACGGGGACCAGGTCCATCGCGCAGATCGGGCAGTCGCCCGGTTCGCTGCGGCGGATCTGCGGATGCATCGAGCAGGTCCACTCCACCGCCGCCCCGGCCGGGCCCGGCGATGCGCTGGCGGCGGTTGCGGCGCTTTCGGGGGTCAATGCGGCGTGGATCAGGAAGCCCGCCGCCGCGGCGATGAGCACCATCACCAGCAGCCCGGCGTTGCGGGCGAATACCTTGAGAACTGCGACTGCCTTGCTATTGCGGAGATTCATCGTTCATCGGCTCCATGGGTCGTTCGTTCGGGATCGCCGGACGGCTCGCCGGCGCGGGGGCGGGCCCGGAAAGCTCTCGACCGACGAGCATCTCGAGTTCGGCCAGTCGCTGGGCGCGATCGGCGAGGGCCCGTTCGGCGGCCAACTCGAATTCCAGCAGGACGCGCTGGGCGTCGACGACGTCAGTGAAGTCGGCGTTGGCGGCCCGGAAGGCGGACTCGGAGGTCTTGAAGGCCTCGGTCGCCTTGGGCACCAGCGTTTCGCGGTAGAGGTTGAGTTTCCGCTCGGCGTCGCGGAAGTGGTACAGGGCGAGGCTCAAGCGTGCGCCGAGGTCGTTGGCCCGCTGCCGGCGGTCGCGGGCGGCGGCCCACTGGCGGCGCTTCGCCTCGCGGACCCCGGCGGCAAGCTTGTCGCGCCAGATCGGCAGGTTGATCGTCGCCATCACCGCCACGGCGTCCTCACCGTCGTCGGCGGGGTTGCGCCCGCCGGTCGAATCGGCTACGTCCGTGTAGTCCACGCCGAGGGTGACGTCGGGATAGTAGGCTTTGCGGGCCAGTTCGGTGCGCCGCTTCGCCGCCGCGAGCCTGGCGTCCAATGCCTTGAGCTCGGGGTTCGACTCCCCCAGCCGGGCGCGCAGGCGCTGCTCATCCAGCGAGACCGGCTCGTAGGCGATCTTCTCCGGCCAGGGCAGCTCGCGGTCCATCGGGCGGTTCAGGGCGGCGTTGAGTTCCGCGGCCAGCGGCTCGCGGAGGGCCTCGAGCGCCTTGAGCCGGTCCTCCAACTTCCCGAGTTCCAACTGGGCGCGGATCACGTCCGGGTGCGACGCCGCCGCGGCGCGATATCGGGCCCGCCCGACCTGTTCCATGTGCTGGACCAGGTCCATGTTCCGCCGGACGATCGCGATCCGCCGGCGCAGATGGGCGTACTCGACCCAGGCGTGCGTCACGTCGTAGAACAGTTGCAGTCGCTCGACCTCGAAGCGCCGGCGCTGCGCCTCGGCCTCCCCGGCCGCCGCGTTGGCGCGCAGGTCCAGCTTGCCCAGCCAGGGGAAGGTCTGCGAGAGCCCGAAGCCCTGGCGCATCGCGCCGACGCGCGTCTCGACCTCGCGGATATAGTAGCGGTAGCTGAGCTTCGGATCGGGCAGCGCCCGGACCTGCGGGACCCGCTCGGCGGCCGCCTTCCAACGGTTGAAGGCCGCTTCGAGCCCCGGATTGTGCGCCGCGGCGTAGGCGAGATAGTCGCCCAGCCCGGACGCCTCGGTCAACTCGGGCGGCGTGGGGGAATCAGCGTCGTCGCGGTCCCCGCCGGCCGGCGCGGGCCCCGGCGTGTAGACCGCCGGGAGTACGCCCCGGCGCTCCGCCCGGCCGCATCCGGCCAGCGCGAGAAGACCCAGTCCGATTCCGGTCGCGATGATGCCTCTGCTGGTCATGCCTGATTCGTCCTTCCCTGTGGTCTGCGAATCGTCCGCCCGACGCTGCGATCCGAACGGAACGGGGCGCCGTGGGTCGCAGCGCAGCCCGGAGGGCGAGCACCGACCACGATTATGCTCGCCGGCGGGAATGGGCGCTCGGACATTCTATAGGGTCCGAAGAGCGCACACGGGAAGTGCGGATCAGAGCAGCAGGATCGTGACGCCGAGGATTCCGGCGTCCGGGGGCGGGAGATCGCCCGGAGATACGCTGCAAACGCGGCGGGGGTCGGCCTTCGGCGCAACGTAAGCGGCCGACAGGCTTTGAGCGTCCGCGGCGGGTTCGTCCAGCTTCGTGCGGCCGGTTGTCACGGCCTCGGTTTCGCCCCGGTCGGCGGCGGCGCATCCGCACAGGCAACTCGCCGGTTCCCGGTCTTGCCCTCGCGGGCTGTTGCCCGCGACGACGGGGGCAAGAACCTTCGCCCGGTCCCCTTCCTCTGCCACGCGGGGTTCGGCGCTGGTCCGGCGCTTGGCGCAGCAGCACGACCCGGTCGGCTCGCCGCCGCACCCGGCGCGGGCCGCCGAAGCGGCCGCCGCAACAACCAGAATGCCGATCGCCAGGTTCTTCATGTGCCTTCATGTGCCTTTGTCTATCGAATCGGTGCGGATTCGCTGCACTCTTCTTACGATGATAGGCAGCCCGGAGGTTCCATGGCGCCCGAATTCCTCCCCCTCGGGCAGACGCCGGAGCCCTGCCGACATCCCGGGTTCCTTTCAGGAGCCCTCCTCCAGCCGTTCGAGTCGCTCGCGGACCCGCGCGCCCTGTTCGCCCTCCAGCCCGTCGAGCAGGCGGCGGAGGAAGGAGGCGTCTTCGGCGAGGCCCAGTGCGTGGACCAGTTCACGCCGGCGATACCGTCCGCGGTTGGCTTCGATGATCGCCTCCAGGCGCGCCCTGGCTTCCATGGGCGTTTTCGGGTCGGCCGCGGCGGCGCGAATCAGGCCCATCCACCGCTTGTAGTTTTCCTTGAGTTCCTCGTTGGCGGCCTGGCGTTGCTTGTAGGTCCCCTCGCCGAGTTGTTCGAGCAGCTTCATCACCCGCTGCCGCTCCTCCGCGTCGATCGGGTCGGCGAGTATTTCGAGCACCGCCTGCCGGACCTCCGGATCGGTCGGCGTCACGGCCGAGATGCCGCAGTGGGCGAGCACCGGAAGCAGCCGCCCGCGGACGTAGTCGCCGTGTTTGGCGTAGAGCGCGGCGAAGTCCTCCGCGGCGAGCGTGCGGAGCTTCCCGTCGCGGACTTCCATCACGCGGAACGTTTCCTTGTCCTGGCGGACGTGGAGAATCCACTCCGCCTCCAGCCTCGCCAAGAAGATGCTCAACCCGTGATCTCCGTCGGAAAACTCCATCCGCAGCGGCGCCTCGGCGGCGGTCTCGCGGACCTCGAAGGTGAACGCTCTGCCGGAGCGGATGGTGACCGACATCGCATCGTTGGCCAGCGTTCGAACGGTCCCACGCATCGACGAGCCCCGCATGCCGCTGTTGGTCGCGTTCATCGCTTTGCGCAGATCGCTCGCCAGTCGCCCCACGCCGCGATAACCCACCAGCTCCGCCGCCCGCTGCGCGGCGACGTCCTTGGGCATGCCGGCGTTGACGAGCTTCTGCTTCATCTCCCCGACCGCCTTGTCGCGGGCGGCGCGGACCTCGGGCGAGTTCCACGCTTCCCGGTCGAGCACGAGCCGCCGCCCGTCGATCCGCAGCGTCAGAATCCGCCCGATCGCATCGCGATACAACGTAATCGGGCTGTTCATGAACGCGGGGGCCTTCGCGGGCTTCGTCGAGCTTCCCTCGACCGCCCGGTCCGCACTGCACCACGCCGCCCCGAACGCCAGAACCAATCCCGTCACAGCAACCATGCGCCGCTTCATTCACCTCTCCTGATCTTCAGACTCGATGCGCACAGGACTTGGACTCCCCGGGCTCCGCGGAGTTCCCCCGGCGTCCCGGCGAGCCGCCCGAGCCGATGAACCGTTTCGGGTCCGCGTTGAAGTGCTGCGCGTGGTGGCGGAGGAACTGCTCCGCCCGCCTGCCGTCCGCCTGGGCGGCCGTACCGGGGCGCGAGTCAGTTTTCGCCGTATTCCCGGCAGGCGTCCACGTAGGCTTCGATGTTGGCGATGGGCACTTCGGGTTCGAGGATGTGGGTGGGGTTGAGGATCAGCCCGCCCGACCGACCGTAGCGGGCGACGCAGTCGTGGACGCGGGCGCGGACCTCGTCGGGGGTTCCGAAGGGCATCGTCGTCTGGGTGCCCATGCAGCCGTCGAAGGCCAGCCGCCCGACGAAGCGGGCGTGGATCGCGTCGGCGTCGAGGCTCTCGGGTTGGACGGGGTTGAGAATGTCCAGCCCGGCGGCGACCAGCTCCGGGACGATCGCCTCGATGTTCCCGTCGCTGTGGTAGTGAATCTTGACATCCGGGTGGATTTCTTTCGCGGCCGACCAGACGCGGGCCCAGCGGAAGAGCATGAACTCCCGCCACATGCGCGGGGAGAACATCATCGCCTTCTGGTTGGCGACGTCGTCGCCGCAGTAGATGGCGTCGACGCCGGCCCGGGCGGCCTGGACGGCGCGGAAGCGGTTGTTGCGGTAGAGGCGCTCGAGGAGGCACTCGGCCCAGCTCGGGCGTTCGACGAGGTCCATGAGGAACTGCTCGTATCCGCGGATCTGCCAGGCGATTTCGTACATGTGCCCGGCCCAGGTGGTCACGACGCGGCCTTCGGCGCGGGCCTCGGCAATCGCCGCGGGATAGTGCGAAACGTCCCATTCGGTCATGTCGGGGATCGGGTACTGCTCGATCTCGCGGAGGCTCGCGGCGTTGCGCAGCGGGGAGATGAACCCCGTGAAGTGGTAGAAGCCGCTGGGGACGCAGGCGACGCCGTTGGCGTTGATCTTCGTGCCCTCGGGCAGCTCCTCGCCTTCCCAGTAGCGGGAGAAGTCCGGCTCGGGGACGTCGTCCGGGCGGCGCGGGGCGATGCCGTAGGGACGGAAAGTTCCGTAGTGGCGGCGGAGGTCGCCGTCGCCGCCGACGTGCTCGCGCAGCCGCCGGTCGAGGTCCGGCGTGCAGTGGAAACCGTACAGCAGCCGCTTCGGGCGGCGGAAGTTGACGGTGTCGCGAAAGGCTTCGATGTCAGTTGTCACGCAGACCCTTTCTCGTGCGAGCCGCGACCCGGAATGCCGGGGACGCGGTCGGTTTAACCTAATCGATCAATCGAACCCCCTCCCCGGCCGTCAGTTCCGCCAGGGTGCGCACGACGCGGTCGGCGCCGCGGGCTTCCAGCGCCTCCGCCTCGGCCGTGCCGGTCAGGGCGATCGCCGCCATCCCGGCGCGTTTGGCGGCTTCGACGCCGGCCGGGGCGTCTTCGACGACGACGCAACGCCCGGGCGCCACGCCCAGTTTCTCCGCGGCCGTCAGGAAGACCTCCGGGTGCGGCTTGGAGTGGGTCACGTCGCACCCGGTGACGCGGGCGTCGAAGAGTTGCCCGCCGGGGAGGCATTCGAGGACGGTGCGGACGTTCTCGTCCGGTCCCGAGGAGCCGACGGCCAGGGCGAAGCCCCCGTCGTGCAGGCGGCTGAGCAGCTCGGGGACCCCGGGCATCACGGGGCAGCGCTCGCGGAGGATTTCCCGGAAATGCTCCTCCTTCTGGTCGCCCCACCGCCGGACGGTCGCCTCGTCGGCGGCGTCCGACCAGAGGGCGGAGATGATCGCCTTGTTCGTCTGCCCGAAGGTCTCGCGGAACTGGTCCTCCGACAGCGTCCGCCCGTGATCGGCGAGCATCCGCCGCCAGGAATCGTAATGGGCTTCGTAGCTGTCGATCAGGACGCCGTCCATGTCGAAGATCACGGCGCGCGGGGTCTCGGGGGCGTCGGGGCTCATGCGGTCTCCTTGCTGGAGCGTGGAGGATAGCGTCCGCGGGCGGTCCTGTCAGGGCTGTTCACTCGGCGTGCGCGTTGCGGTACACTCGGCGGCATGCTGCAGCTCCCGGACATTGTCGGACAGGACGAGGCGATCGGGCGGCTCCGCGACGCGCTGCGCAGCAACCGCCTGCCGCACGCGATGCTCTTCGCCGGTCCCGACGGCGTGGGGCGGCGCACCACGGCGCGGGCCCTGGCGGCCGCGATGCTCTGCCCCCACGCCCAGACCGCCCGAGGCGCGGCGCTGTTCGGCGACGAGGCCGACGGGAGCCCGCCGATCGAGGCGTGCGGGCAGTGCGAGGACTGCCGCATGCTCGCCGAGGACGCCCACCCGGACTTCCACGTGGTCTACAAGGAACTCGCCCGCTTCCACGAAGACGCCAACGTCCGCGGGCGGGTGATGCAGGAGCTGGGCATCGAGATCATCCGCAGTTTCCTGATCGCCCCGGCCAACCGGGGCGCGTCGCGCGGGCATGGGAAGGTTTTCGTGGTCCTCGAGGCGCACCTGATGAGCCAGGCCGCCCAGAACGCCCTGCTCAAGACGCTGGAGGAGCCGCCCGGCGGCGCGCGGATCATCCTGGTCTCCCGACGACCCGACCAGCTCCTGCCGACCACGCTGAGCCGCTGCGCCTTGGTCCGCTTCAACCTCCTCCCGGCGTCGTTCGTCGTCGAGCGGCTGGCCGACGAGGGAGTGGACCAGCCCGAGGCGGCCTTCTGGGCCCGCCTGACCGGCGGCTCGCTCGGGCGGGCCCTGGAACTGCACCGAGCGGGGCTTTACGAAACCAAGCGGGAAATCCTCGACAGCCTGGCCGCCCTGGCCGGCGGAACCGATGAGAACGTCGCCGGCGTCCTCGCCAAGACGATGGACACCCTCGCCGAGCGGGCGATTCGCGAGGTCAAGGCCGAAACAGACGCCGCCCTCTCCAAGACGCTCGCCTCCCGCCGGGCCGCCGGGGTGATGCTGGAGATGATCGCCGCGGGCTACCGCGACGCCATGACGACCGCGTGCGGATCGTCCCGCGAGCCGGTCCACGCCGACCAGCAGCCGCAGATCGAGACGATCGCCCGACGCTTCAGCCCCACCCAACTCGCCGAGATTCTCGAGCAACTCAGCGAGTACGAACGTCTGCTCTGGCGGAACGTGAACCCCAAGACCGTCTGGGACAACGTGGCGATCACCTGCGCCTCGGCCGCGGCGCTGAGGCTCTGAGCCCGCTGACCCGCTGACCCGTTGCCCGGCGAGAAACCTCCCATCAGACGGTCAACGGACGGATCGGGATTCGTAGGACCGTCTACGGGTCGGTGAAGACCGGTTCGGTCATCCCGGCCGACGCCTGGCTGGGCATCGCGGCCCACCGCTTCAGCCCCGGCGTCCGCGAGATGTGCTGCCGCGAGGCGTTG
>CAYTQL010000107.1:0-9117 GCA_964439555.1 uncultured Planctomycetaceae bacterium
CTCAACGGCGTGCCCGCCCCCAAACCCTCCCGTCTGCCGAAATCCTGGGAGTTGGAGTTCCGCTACGAGGCCCCCCGCCCGGTGATGCTCGAGGTCCCGGGCAAGTCCAAGCCGCAACTGTTCTGGTTCATGAAGTACACCGTCGTGAACCAGACGGGCAAGGACCGCGTCTTCGTACCGCAACTGGTGCTCTACACGGACACCGGGCAGGTGATCCGCGCGGGCGACCCCGGGCGGGTGCCCCAGACCGCCTTCGAAGACCTCAAGCGCATCCTCAACGATCCCCTGCTGCTCAGCTCCGACCGCATGACCGGCAAGCTCCTCCAGGGCGAGGACAACGCCAAAAGCGGGCTGGCGATCTGGCCGGACTTCGACCCCGACGCCGGGGCGTTCGACATCTTCATCCACGGGCTCAGCGGCGAACGGGCGCTGGTGAAGCTGGCCAAGCCCATCGAAGTCGTCGAAATCGACGCGCTGGGCAACCGCAAGAAGGTCCAGAAGTCCGTGATGATCCTCGATAAGACCCTCAAGCTCCACTACGACCTCACCGGCGAAGCCAAGGCGCGCATCCTCGCCAAGCCCAAGCTGGACGAGGAAACGTGGATCATGCGCTGAGGCGAATCCCCCGAATCCGGATGATGCACGAACGGCCGCTCGAAGGCGGCCGTTTTCTTTGCTTCGGCCTCTACTCCGAGGCCGCCCGGGACAGGGCGGGGAGGAAATACTCGGTCATCACCCGCTGCCAGCTCATGTCCCGCGCCATGCGGTAGCCCACCTCGACCCGCTCGCACAGGGACGCCTCGTCCCGCGGGAGGCGCTCGGCGATGATCTTCGCCAACCGCGCCGCCTCGGCGCGTTCGATCGCGTCCCGGCGGGTCTGATCCATGGCGATCAGCTCGGAGATGGTCAGCGTCTCGGGGACCTCGAGGAAGCTGCCCTGGATGACGTTGTCGCACAGGGCGCCGTCGGTGACGTCCCGGGCGAAGCCCATGCACCCGCAGATGTCGGTCACCACGCACAGGGCGCCGAAGCTGAGCCCCTCGAACTGGCTGATTCCGAACGGCTCGTAGATGCTCAGCCCGAACTCCAGGTCGCTGCCCCGGCGGATGTCGCCGAAGTCCATCGCCGCGGGCATGCGGTTTCCGCAGTACTGGCGGTTCCAGTCCCACTGGTTGACGTAGCAGGCCCGGATCGTCTCGTGCCCGGCGGTGAAGGCCTCGAACATCTCCCCGAGCGACTCCTCGCCCCCGCTGAGGTCCGGGTAGCCCCGCTCGTGGTGCACCGGCCAGCCGTAGACCCGCTCCATCTGGCGGATATCCTGCGGGCGGCGTTGCCCGGCGAGGGTCCCGAGCATGAACAGCACGGCCGTTTCGCCGCGGGCCTCCAGCAGGCCCACGAGTTCCTCGAGGACCTGGATGTCCCGCCAGATGCCCTTGGACCGCACCGGGCGGGCGACGTGCGTGAACACCCACGTCGGGCGGAACCCGTAGAGCGCCTCGGCGTAGTCCTTCATCCGCTCGCGGGAGGCGGTCTTCTCCTCCAGCGTCAGCGGCAGCGCGGGAATTCCGTTGTAGACCAGGTCAATCGCCAACCGCTCGAAGTGCGGGTCCAGGAATCGCAGCTCCGATTCAATGTAGTTGCCCACCGCGAAGACGTGATCGCAATACCGCGCCGCCTTGACCAGCGGGTGTTTGTAATTCTCCTGCACGGAGGGGAACAGTTCGTCGATGTAGACCTTCCGCTCGGCCGCGGCGCAGAGGACGTTGTAGAACATCGTGTCGTGCCCGGGCACGTCCTCGACGATCGGGCGGACCGAGGCGACCTCGTGGGCGTAGAAGACCGTCTTGATGCTCCTGGAGCCCGAGAGGATCGCCCGCAGCGCCGTGGGCATGCCCATGTACTCGTGCGCCAGGAGCACCGTCTGGGTCTGGTCGGGTCCGTCGCCGTTGATGCCCAGCGCCTTGAGCGCCTCGAAGGCCGGCTCGGCCAGGCGGACGTACTGCTCATATTCCCAGATTCCCTCGAAATCCAGCGAGGGGACGAAGAACTTCCTGAACAGCTCGGCCTTGAAGAGGTTCAACCGGTCGCGGTTGGCGTGGAAGACGTCCACTACCAGCACCTCGACCTCCACGGGCGTCCCCCCCACCGGGTCCACCACGTCCCGCCGGCCGTAGATGATCCCCACGTCGTAGGTGCGCTCGATGGCCTGGAATTTCTCGCGGTACTCCGGCGGGCGGATGGCGTCCAGCGAGCTGTAGAGCACGTGTCCGTGCTCGCCGAGCCGCCGGTTGACCGGCTGGTCGGTCTGGAGCAGCGGACCGACGAGGATCGTCCGGTCCACCTCCTGTTGATACGCCTCGGCGGTCACCAGCCCGGCGATGACCGCGCCGATGCCCCCGATCTTCTCCACGGCCTCGTGGGTTACGTGTACGACATTCATGCGAACTCCTCATCCGTGCTGGAGTCTATCTATCGGCCGGCGCCGCCCCGGGCATGAGACCCGCGGTTTGAAGGACCGTCGCCGAGTCGTATAATGCTGATTCCACGCGGCTTTCCAAGGAGTGTTTTCCATGCGCAAGACCGTCTTGCTGTTCGCAGCGGCCCTGTTGCCGGCGTGGGCGACCGCCGCCCGCGGCGACACCCGCTACCATCAATACACGCGCAAATTCGAGAAGCCCAACCGTCCGGTGAAAATCCTCTCGGCCGGTCACCTCGGCGGGGAGGGGCTGGAGTGGTTGAGCGGGGCGGGCTTCGCCTCGGACGGGACGATGGTGGTCGCCGGGACGGCGCTGAAGGGCCCGCTGAGCGTCGGCGGGGTCAAGGCGACCGTCGTCGGCGAGGACGCCTCGGCGCCGGGGCTGGATGAATCGAGCCTCACCGACCGCAAGGGGCGCTTCCGCCCGAACTGGAAACACCGCAACGCCGCGGGGTTCGTCGCGTGGATCGCCCCGGGGCCCGGGAAGGTCCTCCGCGTCGTCCGACTCCCGTGGAAGAGCGGCGCGGTGACCGACCTGGCGGTCGGGGACGACGACAGCGTCTACCTCGTCGGACGGGCGGGCGCGAACGTCCGCGACCTCGGCGCGACGGACGTCTCGAAGGAGGGCGCCGAGACCCACGGAACCGCCACCTTCGTCGTCAAGCTCTCCAAGGTCGGCAAGCTCCAGTGGTGCCGCGCCTTCGCCGACGCCGGGGCCGGACCCCGCATCTACATCCGCCCGGACGGGGACATCCTCGCCGCCGGCGGATGGGGCTACCTCTTCTCGCCCGACGGGCGGCTCGGGAAAATTCTGGAGTTCTGGCGCGTCAGCGGCGAACGCTGGAACCGCGGGATCAATCCCGTCGACCTGACCTGCTCGGCCGGGGGAGACTCGAACACCGGCACCGGGCGCGAGCCCTGGCGCAAGCCCCGCTGCTTCGTCAACCACCTCGGCGAGCGCCCGATGGAACTCTACGCCTGGAACTCGCATCTGGTGGGCGTGGACTCGCTCCGCCTGGTCAGCGACTCGGCGTTGCGATACTTCCACTATACCCCCGACGGGCGGACGCTCTACATGGTCGGCTGGTCCGACGGGGGCAACAGTGTGCTCGAACGCCAGCCCTACGACCTCCGCAAGGGCGTCGACGCCAAGGGGCTGGGCTTCTCCTCCTGGGGCGCCGGGGTGCTCAGCGTCGCCCACCTGATCCGCATGGACCCGAAAACCGCCGAGGTCTCCGCCAAGACCACCTGGCTGGCGTACCTGGGCGACAAGAACAAGCCCAACGGGCTCAACGTCCGCACCCTCTCGACCGGGACCGAGGGCTCGGTCCTCCTGGCCGGGGGCAGCGCCTGGGGACTGATCCAGACCGGCGATAAGCTCCACGACGGCGAACCCGGCGGGCCGTACATCGCCGTGATGACCGAGCACCTCGACGACCTGCGCTTCAGCTCGATCCTGCCCGGAACGGGCGTCGCCGAGGTGCGCGTCAAGGAGAACTGGACGATGACCTCGGCCAACGTCCGCGGACGCAGCCTGGCGCTGTTCGTCTGCGGGGCCGGGGAAACCGGCAAACACTACGACGAGCAGCCCCAACCCGCCCCGACGGTCGATCCGGTGCAGAAGACCTTCGGTGGCGGACGACTCGACGGGTACTACGTGCTGATGGACCTCGGCGCCGCGGGCGAGAACACCGCCGCCAGCGCCGAGATCGACGCCGGATCGAGCGACCCCGACCTGCCCGATGGACCGAAGAAGTCCCTCCCCTGGTAACCCCCGCTCACGGAGCCTGAAATGACTCACCGCATACACCGCACGACCGCCGCGATCCTCCTGGTCGCCCTGGCGGCGACGCCCTTCGCCCCGGCCGGGAACGTCAAGCCCTCCGAAGGCGACGTCTTCCGCTTCGGCGGAACCAAGTACGCCAACTGCACCGTCGAGTTCCGCGACCCGAAGGGCAAGCTCTGGCCGGGCGTCTACGTCGCCCGCGCCCGTGGGGGCGAGGAGGGCGAGGTCGGCTCGCTGACCGTGGGCAAGCGTCCCGAAGCCGAACTGGCGATCGTCACCGAGCGCATGTCACTGACCTGGGGCTTCCAGGGCTTCCGGATCATCGGCGAGACCGTCGAGGAGCGGACCTACACCGACCGTCGCGGGCGGCAGCGCACGCGCCGCCGCGCGCCCGAGACCCGATTCGAAGTCGTCAAACTCGACGCCCCGACTCAGCGGACCGGCAAGGACGCCAAAGGACGCGAGCGGACCGTCCGCTACATGCCCTTCGAGGGCAAGCTGACCTTCGGCGACAAGACGCTCGCCGTCTCCGGACGGTGCCACACGAACTACCGCGGGAAGAAGGGCACGATCCGCAGCGTGCACCTGCGCTTCGAGTGCGTGGTCAAGGGCGAGGACCTCGGGCTCGTCGAGAAGGCGGAGAACGACGTGCTCATCGTGGTCCACGCCGGCGGGCGGAAGATGTAACGGCGGCGACCTGGCGACATAGCGACGTAGCGGCCCGTCGCGATCAAGCATGGGCAGCGCCGCGTTGTTCGTCCCACCGGATAACCATCGCTAACCGCGACGTCGCCAGTCGCCAGTCGCCCGTCGCTACGTTACTGCCTCTCAGTACTGCCGGAAGTAGCGCCGCACGTCGCGGACGCTCTCGTGCGGCGTCCAGTAGCTCGCCCGGTCGGGCTCGAAGCGGCGGTCGAGCGGGTCCCAGCCCGTCAGGCGGCGGAGCAGCCCCATCGGCGTGATCAGCAGGAAGTAGACGCCCGCGAGGATGACGTAGCCGACGACGACCCCGATCGGCGCCGCGGCGACGATCATCACCCGGTACGACCAGAGCAGCCACGCCGGACGCACCACCGCCAGGGCGGCCCCGACCGCGCCGGCGCCCCAGAGCCCTCCCGCTGCGACGCTCCACCCGCGCATCGCGAAGAGCAGCCCGAACGCTCCGCAGATCACCGCCCCGCCGAGGGCGAAGCCCCGCAGTTTCCGCGCGTCGGGATACAGGTCGATCTCGACCAGAGCCATCAGTCCAACTCCAGTTCGCCCAGGTACCTGCGCGCCCGGCGTCGGTGGGCGTCGCTCTGGTGCTTTTTGAGCAGCAGGCAGTCCCCGAGGACCAGCGCGTCCATTTCCGTCGCGAGGAAACACTGCCACGCCTCGGCCGGGGTGCGGACGATCGGCTCGCCGCGGACGTTGAAGCTCGTGTTCACGATCACCGCACAACCGGTCTTCGCGGCGAACCGCTCGATCAGCCGGTAGTACCGCCCGTGACGCTCCGGATCGACCGTCTGCACCCGGGCGGACCCGTCCACGTGCGTCACCGCGGGGATCGGCGAGTCGATCGCCCCCAGGCGCTCGGCGATCCCGCCCGCCTCCGACGCCCCGCCGAAGCCCCGCACCGGGGCGACCAGCAGCATGTAGGGGCTTTCGGCCGGCAGGTCGAACCACTCGCCCGCCCGCTCGCGGAGCACGCTGGGCGCGAAGGGGCGGAAGGATTCGCGGAACTTGATCTTCCGGTTCATCAGCGACTGCATCTCCCGCGAGCGGGCGTCGCCGAGGATCGATCGGTTGCCCAGCGCCCGCGGCCCGAATTCCATCCGCCCGTGGAAGTACCCCACCACCTGCCCCTCGGCGATCAGCCCGGCCGTGCGGTCCAGCAGCGTCGGTTCGTCGGGGAGGTGCTCGTAAACCGCCCCGACGCCGTCGAGGAAGTCGCGCACCTCCACGGAACCGTACGCCGGGCCCAGCAGCGAGCCGCCCTGGGCGTCGGCCGGCTCGCAGGTGCGCGGGTTGTCCAGCAGTTGATGCCACACGAACATCGCCGCCCCGAGCGCCCCGCCGGCGTCTCCCGCGGCCGGCTGGATCCACAACCGATCGAAGATCCCCTCGCGGAGCATCTTCCCGTTGGCCACGCAGTTCAGCGCCACGCCCCCGGCCAGGGCGCAGTCGCTCAGCCCGGTCCGCCGGCGCACGTGGCGCGCCGTCCGCAGGACGATTTCCTCGGTCACGAGTTGCACGCTAGCGGCCGCGTCGAGGTATCGCTGCTCCAGCGGGCCCTCCGGGCGTCGCGGCGGGCCGCCGAGCAGGCGGTTGAACTTCCGCCCGGTCATGGTCATTCCGCGGAGGAAGTTGAAGTAGCTCAGGTCCATCCGGAAGGACCCGTCGGGGCGCAGGTCCAGCAGTCGCCTGCGGATGCGCTCGGCGTAGACCGGCTCTCCGTAGGGCGCCAGGCCCATGAGCTTGTACTCGCCGAAGTTCACCCGGAACCCGCAATAGTAGGTGAAGGCCGAGTAGAGCAGCCCCAGGGAGTGCGGGAACCGCAGTTCGTCGCTCAATTCCACCCGGTTGCCCCGCCCGGTCCCGAAGCTCGCGGTCGCCCACTCGCCCACCCCGTCCATCGTCAGGATCGCCGCCTCCTCGAACGGGCTCGGGAAGAACGCCGCGGCCGCGTGGGCCTCGTGATGCTCGGCGAAGACGTATCGCCCGTCGAAGCCCTTGCCCAACGCCCGGTCCAGCTCGCGCGGGACGTGAAGCTTCCGCCGCAGCCAGGTCGGCAGCCCGGCCACGAAGGTAGACCAGCCCCGCGGCGCCACCGCCAGCCAGGTCTGGAGCAGCCGACCGAACTTCAGCAACGGCTTGTCGTAGAACGCCACGTGGTCCAGGTCCCCCGGCGCGATTCCCCCCTCGCGCAGGCAGTAGTCGATCGCGCCGACCGGGAGCGACTCGTCGTGCTTGCGCCGCGTGAAGCGCTCCTCCTGCGCCGCCGCAAGCACGCGCCCGTCGCGCACAAGCACCGCGGCCGCGTCGTGATAGAACGCCGATATCCCGAGAATGTCCACGCAGCCATTATCGACCGGGCGGCGGGGTCGAGTGAAGCCCCTCCGAGACCTGCGCCGCGCAGAATATTGTTCCGCCCCGGGGCAGATGGTACACTGTACGGCTCTTGACAGGGCCCGGAATCACCCCCCGGGCGGTTCGGAGCGTGCGGTGGGCAAGGTCAACAACAGTCGCAACGCGGAGGATGTCCGGGAGATCGTCGTCCTGGGCGCGAAGGAGCACAACCTCCAGGCCGTCGACGTGCGGATTCCGCGCGACCGGCTGATCGTCTTTACCGGGCTCAGCGGTTCGGGCAAGAGTTCCCTCGCCTTCGACACCCTCTACGCCGAGGGGCAGCGGAAGTACGTCGAGAGCCTCTCGGCGTATGCCCGTCAGTTCCTCGAGCAGCTCGCCAAGCCGGACGTGGAGCACATCGAGGGGCTTCCGCCCACCGTGGCCATCGAGCAGCGGGTCGGGGGGGCGAACCCCCGCTCGATCGTGGCGACCACGACGGAGATCTACGACTACCTGCGCCTGCTGTTCGCCCGGGTCGGGGCGCCCCACTGCTGGCTGTGCGGGAGGCAGATCACTTCGCAGACCGTCTCGCAGATGGTCGATGCGATCATGGAACTGCCCGACCGGACGCGGTTCATGGTGCTCGCGCCGGTGGTGCGGGGCAAGAAAGGCCAGCACGCCGACCTGCTGCGCCACGTGCAGCGGGAAGGCTTCGTGCGCGTGCGGATCGACGGGGAAATCCACGAGTTGAAGGACCTGCCGGAGCTCAACCCCCGCAAGAAGCACGAGATCGCCGTCGTGGTCGACCGCCTCGTGCTCAAGGACTCCATCGGCATTCGCCTCTCCGACAGCATCGAGACCGCCCTGGACCTCGCCGACGGGCTGGTGGTCATCGCCTACGAGCGGCGCGACGAGGAGGCGGGAACCGCCGAGTGGCTCGACTGGCTCTTCAGCGCCTCCTACGCCTGCCCGGAGCACCCGGAGGCGAACCTCGAGGAACTCGCCCCCCGGATGTTCAGCTTCAACTCCCCCTACGGCGCCTGCGGAGAGTGCGACGGGCTGGGGACCATCCTGGAGTTCGACGAGGAGCTGATCGTCCCCGACCCGAGTCTCTCGCTCAGCCAGGGCGCCGTGGACGCCTGGCGGCACGGCGGGAAGCGGATGAACATCTACTACAATCGCCAGCTCCGCGCCTTCTGCCGCAAGTACGACGTCAGCCCCACCGCGCCCTTCCGGGACCTGCCCAGGGGCGTGCGGACCACGCTGCTCCACGGCGACAAGGGCGGCGACTGGGAAGGGGTCATCCCCAACCTCGTCCGCCGCTGGAACAAGACCGACAGCGAGTACGTCAAACAGCGACTGCACGGGTACATGTCCGAGCAGCCCTGCCCCGCCTGCGAGGGCGCCCGCCTCAAGCCCGCCTCCCTGGCCGTGAAAATCGGCGAGCGGAACATCCGCGACGTGACCGCCATGAGCATCGCCGAGGCGCTGGCGTTCGTCGATACGCTCGAACTCGATACCGAGCGGTCGCAGATCGCCGAGACCATCCTCCGCGAGATCCGCCACCGCCTGAGCTTCCTGGCCAACGTCGGGCTGGAGTACATCACCCTCGACCGCACCAGCGCGACGCTCTCGGGCGGCGAGGCCCAGCGGATCCGCCTGGCCACGCAGGTCGGCAGCGGGCTCGTGGGCGTCTGCTACGTGCTCGACGAGCCGACCATCGGGCTCCACCAGCGCGACAACGCGCGCCTGATCGCCACGCTGGAGCACCTGCGGGAGATGGGCAACACCGTCATCGTCGTCGAGC
>CAYTQL010000108.1:0-7441 GCA_964439555.1 uncultured Planctomycetaceae bacterium
GAAGAGCAGGTCCTTCCCGGCGACGGTGTCCATGTCGAACCCGTTGCCGAAGGGCCCGCGGAGCCCGACCGCGTCGCCGACGCCGAGTTTGTGCAGGGCGTTGGTCACGTCGCCGACGGCCCGGATGCACATCCCCAGGTCGTTGCGCTTGCCCGGCGCCGAGCAGATCGAGATCGGCGCCTCGCCGATGCCGAAGAGGCTCACCTGCATGAACTGCCCGGCGATGTACTCGATGCCCTCGCCGTCTTCCAGCTCGAAGCGGAACCACCGCTCGGCGTCGGTGAGGTTCTCCGCCTCCACGATCCGCCCGACGCGGGGGACGTAGGGATGCTCCTGCCGGGCGGGGTGCTCGTGCGTTGTCTGGCTCATCGGTTCTCCTTCGACCGAACTCCTCGGGACCACAGAGGCTCAGCGAACTCGGAGGAACGACGCCCGCCGCGATCCGTCGCGCGAGGGGTCCTCGTTCGGTCATGGTTCCATGTCATGCTGCGGTGCTGCGCGAGCTCACCTCGGTGATCTTCGTATCTCTGTGGTGAAACGGCCGCCTCAGACTTCCGCCGCCTCGGTCGCGATCTGCTGGAACGCCTCCAGGATGGAGATGCGCGCGACGCAGTGCTTCGTGCAGCGCCCGCAGCCGACGCAGCCGAGCTTGCCGGTGCGTTCCTTGATGAACTTGCCCTTGCGGAACATGCGGTGGCGGAGCCGTGAGGGGCATTCCTCGCGGAAGTTCTCTCCGCCGGCGACCTCCGCGAAGACGCGGAGCTGGCAGGAATCCCACTTGCGGCGGCGGATGCCGCTGCTGGCGTCGATGTTCAGCTCGTCCTGCACGTCGAAGCAGTAGCAGGTCGGGCAGACACTCGTGCAGGTCCCGCAACTGAAACACCGCCGGGCGATGGCGTCCCAGAGCAGCGAGTCGTAGCTCTGCTCGAGCAGCTCCGGGAGGTAGCGGCTGGAATAGGGCAGCCGGGTCGGGCAATTCGAGGCCTTCTCGGCGTCGTAGGTCTTCTTGGCGTCGTGGTCGTCCTGTTTCGCGGCGCGGAAGGCGCCCGAGCGGGTGACGATCTGCGCCCCTGCTTCCGAGCCGACCTCCACGTAGAAGCGGTCGCCGAGGTCGGTCAGGAACAGCTCGTATCCGCCCTCGGGCGGCTCGAGCGTACCCATGTCGGCCATGAACTGGTGCTCATCGACGTACCCGTTGACGTTCACGCCAATCAGCCAGGTCCGTCCGCGGCGCTGCTGATAGGGCTCGTCGAGCGGTTCCATCAGCATCACCCCGTCGGTGCTGGCGATGCCGTGGAGGTCGTAAGGGTGGACGCCGAAGAGGACCTGCTCGCGCTCGAGGTCGGGCGCTTCGGCGCTGGTCGGGTCGACGGAGGCGAAGTGCAGCAACTCCTCGTAGCAGGGCAGCAGGACCTTCTTGGGCGGGAGGATGGTCCGGGTGTACTCGGTCGCGATGCGGTCGAAATCGCCGGGGGCGATCCGCTCGAAGGCGAACTGCGGGCCCTTGGCGACCGGGGCGAAGAGCGTCCGGTCCTCGCAGAGGTAGTCCAGCAGGTCCCCGAGCTTGTCCTTGGGAAGAATCTGCGGAAGCATCGAAAGTCCTTTCAGCCCAGAAGCTCGTCGAGCTTGGCCTTGAGTTCGTCGCGGTTGAGCGGCTTGCGGAGGAAGGCGTCGACGGGGAGATAGTCGCCCGACTCGTCCGGGGAGAGTTCCTCGCCGGTGTGGGTCTCGATCGAGGTGAGCATGATGATCGGCGTATCCTTCAGCTCAGGGTCCTTGCGGACCTCGTAGGCGAGGTGGAAGCCCTCGGTCTCGGTCTCCATCATCACGTCGAGGATGACGAGGTGCACGTCCGTACCGCTGAGCGTCTTGAGCGCCTCGGCGCCGCTGCCGGCCTCGACGACGTCGTAGCCCAGGTTTTCCAGGACGATGCGGCTGGTCTCCCGCAGGTCCGGATCGTCATCCACAACGAGAATTCGCTTGGCCATGTGGGTCCCTTCACCTTGTCATGCAGATCCCTCTGGCGACGCCGCCCGGAGGGGACCGCCCGTCCGGCGCGCGGAGATCGAGCCTTACTGCGGCATCGCGGGACCGGAAGTATAGCATACCCCCTGCGCCCGGCAACAACCGAAAACGCCCGAAGCCGGGTACGCGGCGGGTCTGCCGCCTGGTCGGGACGCCCATGCCGCGAACCCGACGCGCCTCCGATGGCAGCCCGCGCGGCCAGGCGTCCGTGGTATGATGCCCGCAATGGACCGGTGGATCCTCCATGTTGACATGGACGAGTTCTTCGCGGCCGTGGAGAAGCTCGACCGCCCGGAGCTTCGCGGCAAATGCCTGCTCATCGGCGGCAGCGCCGAGGGGCGCGGGGTGGTCTCGACCGCCAGCTACGAGGCCCGGCAGTTCGGGTGCCATTCGGCGATGCCGATGGCTGCGGCGCTGAGGCTCTGCCCGCAGGCGACGGTGCTCCCCGTCCGCGGGCGGCGGTATCGCCAGATCAGCGACCGGGTCTTCGAAATCCTCGGGCGTTACAGCCCGCTCCTCGAGCCGCTGAGCATCGACGAGGCATTCGTGGACGTCACCGGCTGCCGGCGTCTGCACGGCGCGCCCGAACAGATCGGCCGGGCGGTCAAGCGAACGATCCGCGAGGAACTCGGGCTCGTCGCCAGCGTCGGTGCGGCGCCGAACAAGTTCCTCGCCAAGCTCGCCAGCGACCTCGAGAAGCCCGACGGGTTCGTGATCGTCGAGCCCGGACGGGTGCAGGCGCTGCTGGACCCCCTGCCGGTGCGGCGGCTTTGGGGCGTCGGCCCGGCCGCGGAGAAACGCCTGGCGAAGCTGGGCATTCGGACCGTCCGCCAGCTACGCCAGACGGGCGACGCCCTGACCGACGTGCTCGGGCGGGCGGCGGCGGAGCACCTGCTCGCCTTGGCCGAGGGACGCGACGTCCGCGAGGTGGTCCCCGACCACCGCGCCAAGAGCATCGGGCAGGAGCAGACCTTCGCCGAGGACGTCGAGGACCTCGACGCGCTGCGCAGCGTCCTGCTCCACCAGGCCGACGAGGTCGCCCGGCGCCTGCGCCGCTGCGACCTGGAGGCCCGGACGGTGACGCTCAAGCTCCGCTATGGAGACTTCACCACGCTGACGCGCTCGACGACGCTGGAGCGTCCCACCCATGTCACCCAGCAGATCTGGAGCGCGGCCGGGGAGGTCTTCGAAGCCTGGGCCCGCCGAAGCTTCGGGCCCCTGCGCCTGCTGGGGGTGACCGCCTCGCATCTCACCGCCCGCGCCGGACGCCAACTGGCCCTCTTCGAGGACCCCGACGCCGAGAAACTCCGCCGCGTCGACCGCGCCGTGGACGAAATCGCCGAACGCTTCGGCCAGGATGCGATCCGCCGGGGGTCGTAGCTTCGTCTGTTCGATCGCGTCGTTCTGTCCATCCGGGCGGATCAGTACGTCATCAGCACAGTGAACCGCCACCAGACGGCCAGGCCCACGGCGACGGCGCCGCCGGCGACCAGCAGGCTGATCAACAGCGGGCGGGACCAGCGACGGTGGTCCGTGTAGGGCGTCGGGACGCGCCGCAGGGCGGCGTAGAGCATGACCGGGCAGAGCAGCAGGACCCACCAGCACCATGGCCCCACCACCGGGACGACGCCCGCGACGATCGGCGTCAGCGTCGGCCAGACCACCCCCAGCGCGATCCCCGCGGTCGAGAGGATCACCACGTCGTTGTATCGAAATGCGGGGCGTTGCCGGGTCACGCGTCATCCTTCCGCGGAATGCGCCGCAGGCAGCGTACCGCACCGGGGAGGGCTCCGACAGTCTCGCGCGGGCCGCGGGAGTACGCAAAAAAAGCGCAGGTTCTGATCCGTCGGACTTGCCACCGGCGTCGAGGGTGCTAGCATAGGTTGCGGTCGGTTCCGGGTGGAACCGGCGGAATTATGTCCGGCGCCAAGAAAACCCGCTTGATCGGCCGCACGATTCCCTTCACCCGCCGCGGTGGTTCGTCCCCCGAGCGTAACACGCTCCCGCCCGCTTGCCGGGCGCCCTGACGGCATGGACTCCCTGCGGACCGTTCTAGCCTTCCTCAAGCCCTATCGCCGCGCCGGGCTGCTGGCGCTGGCGGCGACGCTCGCCTTCACGGGCCTGAGCCTGATGCCGCCGCTGCTGCTGCGGTTCCTCGTGGACCGGATCATCAAGCCCGGCGCCTGGGAATTGCTGCTCTGGGCGGTGCTCGCCATCGCCGCGACGCCCGTGCTTCTCGCGGCCGTGCGGTTCGCCAACGTCTGGACCATCATGTACATCGCCCGGCGGGTGATCGCCGATCTCCGCCTCGGGATACTCCGCAACATCCTCTCGTTGCACATGGGCTACCACACCACGCACTCGCGCGGGGCGACCGTCGCCAAGATGATGGACGACGTCAACCGCCTCCAGCGGCTCTTCGCCGCCGATACGGTGCGGATCGTCGTCGACGTGATGGTCTTCTTCTTCTCGGTAGGGTTCGTCTTCTGGCTCAGCCCGTACCTCGGCGGCGTACTGATGGTCTTCATCGGGCTCTACGTGGTGGCGTACAGGATCTTCTCCCGGCGGATTCGCACGGCCACGCAGGAGTTCCGCGAGGTCTACGACACCATCGCCGGGCGTCTGAACGAGACGGTCGCCGGCGTCCGGCAGGTCCGCATCTACAACCGGGAAGACCGGGAGACGGAGCTGTTCCTGCACCACACCGCCGAGTCGCTCAAGCAGGAACTCGCCAGCCGGATGCACTCGGTGACGCTGGGGACGGTCTGCTCGACCATCGCGGGGATCGGCTCGACGATCATCGTGGCGACCGCGGCGATCCTGGTGATTCACGGGCGGATCAGCGAGGGCGACCTGCTGGCGATCAACACCTACATCTGGATGGCGATCCACCCGGCGCTGCGGCTGACGCAGGTCTTCGGCGAACTGGCCGAGACGAAGGTCAGCGTCGACCGCATCGCCGAGGTGCTCGAGCAGCGCCCACAGATCGTCTCCAAGCCGGACGCCCCGGTCCTGCCGCGTTCGGCCGGCGCGGTGACCTACGACGACGTGCACTTCCGCTACGAAGCGGACACGCCGCTGTTCGAGGGGCTCAACCTGGACGTGGAGCCCGGGATGACCGTGGCGCTGGTCGGGCCCACCGGGTGCGGAAAGACCACCCTCACCGCCCTGCTGCTGCGGGAGTGGGACGTCACCGGCGGCGCGGTCCGCGTCGACGGGCGGGACGTCCGCGAGGTGCAGCTTCCCAGCCTGCGCAAGCTCTTCGGCGTGGTGCTCCAGCGCCCGGTGCTCTTCGAGGGCACCCTCGCCGAGAACATCGCCTACGGACGACCCGACGCGACGCGCGAGCAGGTTATCGAGGCCGCCCGGGCCGCCGAAATCTACCACACCGCCTCGGAACTGCCCGGCGGGCTGGACACCATCATCGGCACCCGCGGCGTACAGCTCAGCGTCGGGGAACGCCAGCGGGTGAGCATCGCCCGGGCGATCCTCCGCGACCCGCTGATCCTGATCATGGACGAGGCGACCAGCTCCCTCGATTCCCGCAGCGAGGCGCTGATCCAGAAGGCCCTCGGGCGCGTCCTCAAGGGGCGGACCAGCTTCATCATCGCCCACCGGCTCAGCACGATCACCACCGCCGACCGGATCGTGGTCATGGACGACGGGGCCATCGTGGAATCCGGCAGCCACGAGGAACTACTGACGCGCGACGGCGGGCTCTACCGGCGTCTCTACGAAGAGATGACCCGCGAGGGGGGTGAGGCATGAGCCGCCGCCCCGACCGCGTCGATCGCACCATCGCCGAGCTGCTCGAAGGCTATCACAGCCACGAGCCGGACCCCAGCGCGGACCTCAAGCGCCTCTGGCGTCGCCAGCTCCGCCCCCACCGGCGGATGATCTGGATGGCGCTGGCGTTCACGGCCGTCGAGGCGGCCTGCCCCACCGTCTTCGCGCTGACCTGGCGATTCCTGATCGACGAGGTCCTCGGCAGCGTCGACCGGATCGCCGAGGGGCAGCGCCCCGACCACGTTCGCCTGGCGCTGCTGTTCCTGGGGATGAACTCGGGCATCTGGTCCATCCGGTCCGTGGCGCACTGGCTGCGACACCGGATGATGGCCGGCGTGGGGCGCGGGCTGGTCTTCCAGCTCCGCCGGGACCTCCACCGCAAGCTCCACACCCTGCACGTGGGCTTCTTCGAGCGGACCCCGACGGGCATCATCCTGGCGCGGGTGCTCGACGACGTGAACGTGATCAACAAGTGGGTGTCCATGCGAGGCCCGCAGGCCCTGCTCAGCGCCATCCAGGTGGTGCTCCAGATGGGCGTGCTGTACTACTTCGAGTGGCGTCTGGCGACCGCCGTGCTGGTGACGCTCCCGCTCTACGCCTTCGCCTACGCCCGCCTCCGGCCGCGGGTCCGCAGCGCCAACCGGGCGCTGCGGCGGCTCAACTCCCGGATGTACGCCCGCGCGACCGAGCGGGTGGACGGAATCCGCGTGGTCAAGGCCTTCGCCCGCGAACGCAGCGAGATCCGCTCCTTCGCCCGCATGGCTCACGATTCGGTCCGCGTGGCGATGCGCCTGGTCCGCTACACCCAGGGGCTGGCGCTGATCGCGGCGATCATCACCGGCGTGACCAACGGCGTCGTGCTCTACGCCAGCGTGCAGATGTACCGCGACGGGCATTTGACGCTCGGGACGCTGCTGGCGTTCATCCAGGCGATGGCCGTGGTGTTCCGGGCGGTGGGGATGCTCACGAACATCGCCACGGCGCTGCAAGGGGTCTTCGTGGTCATCCGGCGCGTCCTGACGCTGCTGGATGAGCCCGAGGCCGTTCCGCCCGGTCCCGTGCACCTCGACCGCGCCGGGCAGATCGTCTTCGACCGGGTGACCTTCAGCTACCCGCGCCAGGACGCCCACGCCCTGCGGGAGGTGAGCTTCTCGGTCCGCCCGGGCCAGAGCGTCGCCCTGATGGGCCCGTCCGGGGCGGGCAAGAGCACGCTCTTCCAGTTGCTGCTGCGCTTCTACGACCCGCAGCGCGGCGGGGTGTATGTCGACGGCGTGGACCTACGCGAGGTGGACCCGACCTCGGTCCGGCGGCACATCCGCCTCGTGCAGCAGGAGCCCACCGTCTTCAGCGGCACCATCGCCGAGAACCTCCGCTACGGCAAGCTTGACGCCGACCGGACGGAGATCCGCGAGGCCGCCGAGCAGGCGGCGCTGGACGAGTTCATCGAGACCCTCCCCCGCAAGTACCAGACCGAGATCGGCGAGGACGGCGTGAGCCTCTCCGGCGGGCAGAAGCAGCGCCTCGCGCTGGCGATCGCCCTGCTCTCCGAGCCGGAGGTGCTCCTGCTCGACGACACCACCAGCGCCCTCGACGCCGGGACCGAGGCCCGCATCCGCCGGACCCTCGCCCA
>CAYTQL010000108.1:7451-9068 GCA_964439555.1 uncultured Planctomycetaceae bacterium
ACTGCTATTTGAAGTGGTCAGCCGGGCCTATGAACGGACCAGCCTGATCATTACCCAGCGGATCGCCACCGCCCGCAACTGCGACCGCATCCTCGTGCTCGAAGACGGACACATCACCCAGGACGGCACGCACGACGAACTGGCCGGCGAGAAAGGCTTCTACGGCGAGATCGCAACCGAGCAGGCCTCCTGAGCCCAGCGAAACGAGCGCCGACGGCGACGCGCGCGGGCAGGAAGTGAAGCTCGTGGTCAACCAGGGGCGGGACGAGCAGGTCTGCACGGCCGAGGTCGTCCGTCTCGAGGTGAAGCTCCAGGGCAAGCGCAAGGTGAAGATGCGTTACGCCCAAAGCCGGTTCACCGGCAGCTACCGCCCGCTGGAGAACCCCAAAGCCGAGCGGAAGCTGATGATCGCGGCCGAGTTCGAGGAGGGCACGATTTCGGGAGTCGCCACGGAAACCGCCGTCCGCGTGGGCACGATGAAGACCGGGCCCGGCGAAATCCGCCTGATCGAAAACGGGAAGACGCCGAAGGTCTCGGTCGTCGGGCACGACGTGATGCCCAAGCCGGTCGCGGGGATCGAGGATGTGAAGATCGACCTCGGCGGCACGACGGTCACGGTCGACCTGACCAAGGCCCGGCGGGTGAGCATCGCCCCGACGGCGTGCTGACGTGGGCTCCGTCGAGTTCGACCCGCGGCGTCGAGCAGAGTGTCATCGTGCGGGTCTCCGACCAGTCCGGACAGGAGGTCTTCCATACCTTCACGGTCACCCCGAGGTAGCCCGCGCCGGCCGGGCAGGCCCCGTCGTCCCCCGCCGCAACGCGCCGGTTTCGCCCCTTCCCGAGCCGGGCGCAAAAAAAATGGGCGGCTCGCATGTGGCGCGCGGGGGGGGACGCGCCGTGGGTCATGCAAAGCCGCCCAAAACCTGTTCTGTTCCTGCTGCTTCACCCGTCAGATGGGATTCTACCGCCCAATCCTTGACCGAATCAACAAGAATTTATCGGACATTTGCAGAGGTCTTCCCTCCAAGAATGCGGCGATTTATCATAAGCTACTTAATGTTTTGCGCACAATACGCCAGCAAAACGTCCATAAAGGCCTCGGCGTCGCGCTCGAATTCCAGCGTGTGCGCCCCCGGCAACCGGGACACCTCGGCGTCGGCAGCGCTGAGACGAGCGGCAACATTTCGCGTTCGCGTATTGTCCACGATCCGATCCGACGCGGCGAGGATCAGCGACACCGCCGCCCCGACGCTCTCCGCCGACGCTCGTCGCAGCCGCCCGTCCAGGCGGCGCGACGCCCACAGGAATCGCGCCGTAGCGCGGTGCAGGCGGTGCGGATCGCCGCGGAGCCACTGCCGCATCTCCGGGCTGTCCGTGAACAGGGCCTCGTCTTCCAGGGGCAGCTCGAAGCGCCGCCCGGGGTCCCGCAGCAGCGCCCAGGCGACCCGGAGCTTCGTCGTCAGTGGCGCATCGACCCGATTGACCAGCCCCGGCGCGATCAGCGTCAGCCCCCCCAGCCGCGCATCGTCCCGCAGCGCCGCGTACGCCAACGCCAGCTTCCCGCCCCAACTGACGCCCACGATCCCGTACCGCTCCGCCCCGCATGCTTCGCACAGC
>CAYTQL010000109.1:0-9046 GCA_964439555.1 uncultured Planctomycetaceae bacterium
GGGTTAATTATAAGTTCCTGTGATTCTGTTCCAGAGAAATACACCCCATCCACAACTTGATCGGGAACCCTAATACTGTACACCATCGATGATTGGGTAAGACTTTCCAGGGGGAGGACAGCGATCCCTTCCTCATTAGTCTGTTTGTCAATATCACGAGCTCTCCACTCATACAGTCTTGTGGTTGCTTCCACGGCAATCCCTGAGAGAGGACTCCCGGTACCTTTATCTCGAACTAAAACCGTGAGATCAATTTTCTCGCTAATATCCACAGAAATCCAACGGGAGTCTGCTGCTTGATCTCCTTGGGGCCCATGCGGCGGGCGTAGAGGGCGGCGCCCTCGATGCGCCCATCCCAGGAATCCGTTCCCGGCGCCAGGGCCCCGAAGCGGATCGGCAGTTGCTCCCAGTTGGAGAAGTCCCGCCGGAAGGAGTAGTGCGGGCGGCGATACTCCCCGTTGACGTACGCCCGGATGTCGCCGCGACCTACGGTGAAGACCACGTGCATCGGCTTGTCGGTTTCGGGCAGCTCGCAAAGGTTGCCCTTCGCCCCGGCCGGTCCGGTGCCGCGGGTCCGCAGGCGGAAATTCAGCGTCCGCCCGGCCTGCCCGAGGGCGAAGTTGACCTTCTCGGCGCCGGCGGCCATGGCGACGATGGTCCCGTCCTGGCGGGTTTCGGCGGGGGCGATGGTGACCTCCACGCTCAGCTCGCCCGAGGCCCGCGCGGCGGCGAGCAGTTCGCGGGCGGAGGCGCCATCGACCCGGAAATATCCGCCGGCGGCATCCATCTGGAACTGGGGCCCGTAGACCGCCCGACCGGCGGGTTTCAGGGCGCAGGTGCGGATGCCCTTTCCCGCCAGCGACTGGACCTTGTTTTTCGCCCTGGCGTTCTCCCAGAGCAACCCCAGCGAGCGGACGTTCCCCGGCCAGGCGTCGAAGGTCTGGTTCTCCGCGTCGGCGACCAGGGCGGGGTCCAGCGGCTTGCCCTCCGCGGCCCATTCGATCGCCGCGTCGAAGAGCCGCCAGCCCGCGTCGGTCAGCTCGGTGACCGCGAAGAGCCCCATGAACAGGCTCACCCGGCGGTTCGGCGCCGGCGAGCCCATCCGCGGAAGGGCCGAGCCGGTCTCGAAGGCGGTGACGGCGGCCTTGTTCTGCTTGGAGCCCGCCACGGTCGCGGGCATCAGGGCGTTCTCCGCCGGCTTGCACCACCGCATGGACTGCTGCTGCTTGAAGACCCGGACCTCCCCCTTTAGTCCGGCGGCGAGGGGCAGTTCGGGGTTGACGATCTCTACCGAGTCGACCTTGGAGGCGATCGCCCCGCCCCGGAGGGTGGTTACCCGCAGCTCGGG
The DNA here is from genome assembly GCA_964439555.1 of uncultured Planctomycetaceae bacterium. GTDB lineage: Bacteria > Planctomycetota > Phycisphaerae > SM23-33 > SM23-33 > CAYTQL01. The sequence goes on from CAYTQL010000109.1 coordinate 1,349, forward strand.
GCAGTAGTCGTTCCAGATCACCACAGGCTTGCGGACGGCGTGGAACTTGCGGACCACGAGTCCCTGGCAGCTCGCGGGGATCAGGACCAGTTGGCAGCTTGCGGCGTCGGCGGCGGAGGTCTCATCATCGTCGCGGACCTCCACGAGGTAGCCCAGGGACTCCATCCGGGCCCGCACGGCCTGCTCGGCCGCTCCGAGGGCGTCGCTCCCGGCGACCATCAGCGCGGTGGGCGTTTTGCCGACGGCGACGGTCCGGGCGGCGGAGGCGGCGTGGTTTCCCTTGTCGTCGTAGCCCACCGCGTGGACGCGATGGATGCCCTTCTTCGCGCCGGACCAGGTGAAGGCGTAGGGCGTGGAACTCGCCTCGCCGAGCTTTTTGCCGTCGCCGAAGAACTCGACCTTCTTCACCGACCCTTCATCCGCCTCCGCCTCGACGCGAAGCACGATCGCCTCTCCCGGGGAGACGATCCGGTTCTGCTCGGGGGCGTTCAGCGTCACGCGCACCGGCGGGGCGAACGGGAAGATGCGGTTCGCCTTGATCAGCCGGACCGCCTCGTGGGCCCAGATGCGGTGCCCGATCGCGTTGTAGTGATGCCCGTCGACGTAGGGCCCGTCCTTGTCCACCACGTAGGCGTTGGGGATCGCCTCGGGAATCTTGTAGATCGCCGCCTTGACGATGTGCCGGAAGCCGCGGATGTTCGTGGCGCCTTCCTCGTACTTGCCGATGATGAACGGCAACTTCGGGAGGTTTACGTCGGTGCGGACCTCGTGGACCATGCCCTTGGCCTGGTCGAGGAACTCCCCGGCCTGGCGCTTGTTGCCCGCCTCGCAGAAGCCAATCATCGCCACCAGCCCGCCGAGGGTCCCGTCCTTCTTGGCGGCGTTCATCGCCTTGATCAGCCGGGGGTAGAGCTCCCCGCCGTTCTTGCGGTAGCGCGGCTCGATCCGCGAGGCGCTCTTGGAGACCTTCACCGCCCCGATGTGGTACTCGGGGTATTCCTCGACCATCTTCGAGAGGAAGGGCATGATGCAGCTTCCGTCGTCCTTGTTGGGCGACCAGGTGTCGTTGCCGGGGTTGTACCGCCACGCCCGCGGGTGGGATTCATGAATCCGCCGGCGCGCGCAGCCGTCCATGTTCGAGTGACCGATGAAGGTGTAGATGATGAACCGGTCGCGCGGGACCTTCGTCTCGCCGAGTTGCACCTCGCCCGCCAAGGGGCCGACAAGCGACAGGAGCACCGAGACCGATAGAAATGCGGTGAGAATGCGGGACAAAGCTCTTCCTTTCCGACGCGAGGGGCGGCGGGCGGACAGACGGGTTCCTTCTCTCCGCAAATGCAACGCACTCCGCCCAGAAAAGTGCCGCCCGCAGCCGACCGGAATCGGCCCCCGCATCGCCGGCCGTTTGCCGCTTCGCCGCCCACGGAACGCCGAGCTCCATGTAGGAGTTCCGCCACCCGTGCGGGGCGGGGCCGCCGTAGGTGCTCCGCCCTTCGAACATCGGGAAGTGGATCACCGTCCGCGGGTCGAAGGAGACGAAGCTCTGCCAGATGCGGGCGGACAGCTCCCTCGGAAGCCAGACGAGTTGCCTGGAGTCGCCCTCATCGTCACCGACCGCCACCGCCTTGGGGAAGTTGGTCTCCCACGTCTCGGCCAGGCTCGAACCAACCGTCCTTCTCGCGGAGGGTCTCGAGGTCCGCCCCCCCGGCGCCGGCGGCGGCTGCGAAGGCGAGAACGGCGAGTGCGACTCGGCGTACGCTGGGCAGGGGAGTCTCCTCGAGCAGCATGGGCTCTTCTCTCGTGTCATCCTATGCAGCGAGACGTTACGGGCTCCTCCAGCGTCACCCGAACGCTCGCAACGCCCCGGGCGCCGATGGTGGTTCGCAGCGTGTTCCCGTCCACCGCGACGTCTGCATCAACGGGGCGCTCGAGCAGGTCCACCTGCTCGGCCGCGGTGACGTGACCCCACAGGGCGGGCTGGAGGGTGACCTCCGCGGGCGCGTCGGCCCCGTCGACCTCGCAGAACCGCAGGATGAGCGCGTCGGCGTCCTCGGCCTTCTTGAGATGGTCCAGGATCACGCCCGCTCCGCTCAGCTCGATGCCCGCCAGGCGGGCGGGCAGGTCGCCGGCGTGGGCGTCGGTGCTGATGACCACCGGCGGCTGGTTCAGCTCGGCCGCGGCGCGAACGACGCATTCCGGCCCGGCCGCGGCGTCGCAGCCCGGGAGGATCGCCAGGCGGAACTCCCGCCGCCCGATTTCCGGGAGCGGGTCGGGGTCGTAGCTGCTGCGCAGCAGCGTCGCCCGGAGCGTCGAGCCGTCCAGCGAATGCCCGTGGACCGAGTCGTTGAGCAGCGCCAGCCCTCCGTGGACCCTCCCCGGGAGCGTTCCGCGGACCTGCGCCCAGCGCACCGCGGGGACCTCCTCGCCGCCGGTGAGGGCCCGGTCCACCCAGCCGAAGGGCGTCTCGTAGCGTCCGGTGGGCTCCTCGAGGCGGGTGGGGCAGACCATCCGCAGCGCCGGGACGCCGCGGTCGGCGTCGCCGCGTTCCAGCCAGTCGGCGACGACCGCGACCTCCACGCGCCGCGCCCCGGCCGAGAGGGCATAGCGTACGGTGATCCGGGAGTCGCCGTATTCGAGCCTCGCCTCGACCGCCGCGCGGTGCGGGCCGTGCTCGATTAGCCCGACCCCCGCCGCCTCCGGGCGTTCGACGCGCCGCGGGGGGTGCGTCCGCCAGGCGGTCATCCCGCCGGCGCGTTCGGTGACCACCTCCAACACGCCCATCGGCGCCTCGGCGCGGGCGAGGTCCACGCCCTCGGCCTTGTCCAGCAGGGAGACGATCCCGCCGGTGAGGCTGTCGAAGCGGAGGCGGAGGTGCTCGTTCTCCAGTTCGATCCCCTCGCCGCCGGCGGCGTGCCCTTCCCCGGCGCTGACCGGCGCGGTCCGCGCCGCAACGCCGGCGGAGAAGCCCTCCACGTGCGGCGTGGGGCCCCCGCCGGCGTGCCCGGGCCCGATCTTCCGCTGCATGGGCTCGACGGGCTCGACGGCGACGGCCGCGTAGCCCAGCGCGTCCAGGCGCACCGGGAAGGCGACCTCCACGTAATGGTGCATGAACTCGCTGCCCTTGCCCACGCGCTGGGCGGGGAGGACCTCCCCGTCGCCGGTGCGGACGACGAACCGTCGGCGGGGGTGGGCGTCGCCCGCCTCGCCGATCGCCGAGTCCCACAGGCGGAGGGTCGCCACCGCCGTTCGCCCGGCGGCGAGCGGGTTGAACACGACCGCCGCCCGAGGCCAGGCGTCTCCGCGGGTGACCTGCGAGACGCCCCCCTCGGCCGCGCCGAACCCGATGCCCGCCCCGTCGTGCGTATCGGCGCGGGCGTCGGAGCGGTCGCCTTCGCCCAGGCGAGTGTCGATCCGCGCCGCCAGGGCCCGGAGATTGTGCGTGGTGGTCATCCCGCAGACCGCGGCGGTCTCCTGGAACCGTCCGAGGTGCCACTCGCGCGGCTCGCGCGTGCAGGAGCCCGGCAGGATGTCGTGGAAGTGCCCGAACAGCGTGTCGGCCCAGGCGTCGCGAAGTTCCCGACGGGGGTAGTCGCGGGCGAGGGTCGCCCACCCGAGGGTCGCAGCGATTTCCGCCTCGCGCAGGCGTCGGTCGGCGAGGCGGTTGGTCTGCTTGATGCGCGACTGCGAGGTGTAGCAGCCGGGGAACTCGAAGTTCAGCTCGCGCCGGACCGTCGGCCAGGCGTCGCCCTGGGCTTCGAGCGCCTCGTAGAACGGTCGGCTGGTGGCGTGTTCGAGCGTCGGAAAGATCGGCCAGGTCGCCAGGTCCCGCAGGCGGTGGAGATCGCGCCGGGTGGGTCCGCCGCCGTGGTCTCCCACACCGTAGACGCACAACCAGCAGCGCAGCTCCGGTCGGTCGACCTCGCGGAGGAACCGCACCAGCGCCCGGGCGATGTGCGGGCCCACCACGTCGATGTACCAGGTGGTCTCGCGGGTCGCCAGGACGCTGCGTCCGTCCGCCCCGACCCACCGGAACACCGGCGGCGCGGGCGGGTAACCGCCGCGACAGAAGTAGTACCGGCTCACCCCGCCGCGGGAGAGGATGCCGGGAATCGTGTTGGCGTGTCCGAAGGTGTCCGGGTTCCACGCCAGCGGGAGGTCGGACGGTTCCAGGTCCATCCGCTCGCGCATCCACGCCCGCGCGTAGAGCAGGTGCCGGGCGAGCGACTCGCCGGTGACGATGTTCTTGTCGCCCTCGACCCACTCGGCCGCGGTGACCTCCCACCGCCCCTCGGCGACGCGCCGGCGGATGCGCTCGAACAGGTCCGGGCAGTATTTCGCGGCGGCCGCGTAGACCGACGTCTGCGACTGGGCGAAGTGGAACTCCTCGAACTCCTCCATCAGCGCCAGGACGGTCGAGAGCGTGTCGTTGATCGTGGCGACCGTCTCCGGCCAGGACCACTGCCAGTTCATGTCGATGTGGGCGTGCCCGAGGCAGTAGAGCGTGTAGCCCTTGGCGACCTCGCCGATCTCCGCGAGCGACGTTTCGGCCTCCCGGACGGCGTCCTCGGCCGGGCGGGCGCCCCGGAGCGCCTCGGCGACGCCGGCGCGGGCGGCGGCGATCTGTTCCGGCCAGTCGGCGGCGTCCCCGCCGAGCAGCGCGGCGAGGTCCTCGGCGAAGTCCGCCTCGGCGGCGAAGCGGTCCAGCCAGTCGTCCTCGGTGGCGCGGCGGGCGGACCGGGCGTCGGTCAGTCGGCGGTCGGCGTCGGGGTGCATGGGGGCTCCTTGTGTTCCCGGTCTTCCCGGGCGGCGGCGTCCCGGGGCGTCACGCCGAGGGCGCGACAGACTTCCCGGGCGAGGGTCTGGCGTCCGGGCTCGCTCAGCGACCGGGCGGCCCGGCCCATCGCAGCCAGGGCGTCGGGGTCGGCGAGCAGGCGGCGGACCTGGGCGACCGTCCGGGGGGTGTCGTGGGCGATCACCGCCGCCCCGTGGCGCTCGAAGTGGCGGGCGTTGTCCGACTCCTGCCCGGGCACCGGGCGGAGCAGCACCATCGGCGTGCCCTTGCCGAGGCATTCGCTGGTGGTGATGCCCCCCGCCTTGGTCACGAACAGGGAGGCGGTCTCGACCAGCTCGGGCAGCCGATCGGTGTACCCGATGGCGCGGAGGCGGTCGTGCACGTCGTCCATCCGGCAGAGCCGCGCCAGCAGCGACTTGTTGTGCCCCGCCAGGACGACCACGAAGATGTCCGGACACGCCTCCACCAGGCGGCGGGCGATCCGGGCGACCGGCCCGCAGGTGAACGCCGCCCCGCCGGAGACCAGCACGATCTTCCGGTCCCGCGGGAGGTCCCACTCCCGGCGGACCCGTTCGGGGTCCACCGGCTCGTCCCACTTGCCCAGCACGGGAATCCCGCTGACGACAATCCGTTCGCGGTCGATGCCCCAGCTTCTCAGCGTGTCGATGGCCGCGGCGTGCGCGACGAAGTAGCGCTCCACGTGCTCGCTGTACCACCAGCGGTGCGGGAAGGTGTCGGTGACGCAGACGAACTGCCGGCTGTCCACGTACCCCCCCTCGATGAGACGCCCGACGATCGGCGGGGCGATGATGTGCGTGTTGACGATCAGGCGCGGGCGGACGCGCTCCACGAAACGACGGAACCGCCAGAGGCACCCGCGCTCGAACCAGAGGCGGAAACGCTCCACCATGCTCCGTCCCGGGCGGGTCCGCCGGTTGCTCAGCCAGAAGCCCGCTCCGTACACCCAGCCCAGCCGCGACATGAGCACCTTGAAGCCGCTGGCGTACAGGAGACGGTACCAGCGTTGGAAGTAGTCCAGCACGTCGATGTGCCGCATGCGCAGTTGCGGCGCGACGCGTCGCAACTCCGCCTCCACGGCCCGGGCGGCCTGGACGTGCCCGGTCCCCACCTGCGCGGAGACGATCAGAACGTCGAGCCTGGGATTCTCGGACTTCGAACTCATCGAGCGCAACATCATCCCCGCACGGGCGCGGAATTCAAGCGTCCCCCGGCGCTTTTCGCCGCCGCGGGCCTTCGGGCGCGGGGAGTCGGGGCCGGCTGGCCGTATTGCGATTCACGAAAGTGTCCCCCCGGGCAACCGCCCCGCCCGACGGACCGGCCACGAAGGGCGCACACGGGCATTCGAGGCACTAAGAATATTCATAACAATAGTTTACGAACGCCCATCAGCCCGGGCGGCGGCGAATTGGGGGCTTTGACCGATGGGCGGAAGCGGCGGTAGGTAGAATACTTCGGGAGAGAGCGGAGACGGCTTCCATGGCACATCCGTTGGAACTCAATGAAGAGGAGCTCGCCGAACTGGCGAGGCTCCTGGAAAATGAACTCACCGGAACCCGGATGGAACGCCGCCGCACGCGGAACCCGCATTACCGCGACGAGCTGCGGGACTCCATCCGCCTGACCGGGGCGCTGCTGGACAAGGTCTACGCGCACATCGCCGGGACCGGCGCGGCGTCCTGAGCGGGCCCCGCCCCGCGCTCGAGCGGCGGCGCTAGTTCTTCCGGTCGCCCTTGTCGGCGACCTGCCCGGCGTCGAGCTTGCCCCCCGCCGCGTGGACCGCGATGTTCCGGACGATCTCGTAGGCGCTGTGGGGGGCGTACCCGTCGCAGTAGAACGCCGGCACGCCGAGGAGCCCCTCGGTCAGGTCCAGGTCGCTGAAGAACACGGCCGGTCGCTCCTTCATCCAGACCGCCTCGACCATCGGGTTGTCCGCGCGGAGGCGGACCTTGGTCTTGCGGCGGAAGTCGATGTCCTCGATCTTGAGTCCGGGGAGGTTGTAGACCTCGGCGGTGGACGGCAGCGTCCGCAACGCGGTCATTCCGAACATCTCGTAGAGATGGTTCCGAGCGGTTTCGGCGAACTTCTTGTCGCCTCCCAAGGCGTCGACCAGCAGCATGCCGCCGTTCTCGACATAGCTCTTGAGCACGCTGCGCTGCTCGGCGGTCAGGCGCAGGGCGCCGCGCCCGGTAAGCACCGCGAGGTGCGCCCCGGCCGCGGGGAGGTTGGCGATTTCCACGCTGTCGTGAAGCTCGACCTTGACCTTCTCGCGCTGTCCGATCATGCGGGCGAAGCGCTCCCAGGCGTAGGGTTCCGGGTCCCACTGTCCGCCGTGCTTGATCCGGGCGATGCGGACGCTGAGGCGGGAGGTATCCTTGGGCTTGTCCGGCCAGTGGACCACGCCGCGGTAGCGGAGCTTCTGGCGGTTGGAGACGTAGTAGGTCAGGTTCACGCCGCCGTCGAAGGCCCACTTGCCGGTGTCGTACGCCTGGACCTGCCAGAACTTGGGCATGTCGTTGTCGGTGTGGATCACGTAGGGGCGGACGCCGTTGGTGATTTCGTACCAGCGAGGCCGACCCCGGAGGGTTTTCTGAAGGTTGTAGAGCGGATGGTCCGGGCGGCACTTGGTCAGTTCGTATTCCGGGAAGAGCTTCTTGTAGATGTCGCGAATGCTGCGGCGGAACGTGCCGTTGCATTCGGCGGCGGAGAAGATCACCCCGCCCTGGAGGACGAAATCGCGGAGCTTGGTGACGAGCATCTCCGTCTGCTCCTCGTCGAGGTTCATCGCATCGGAGCCGGAGATGTAGAGAATCGGCGCGTCGTGCCACTCGGTGACCGGGACCTGAAGGTTGATGATCTGCCAACTGAAGGTCTGCTCGTAGTTCCGG
>CAYTQL010000110.1:0-9040 GCA_964439555.1 uncultured Planctomycetaceae bacterium
TCTACTCCGCCAACGAGTACCTGACCCGCGTGAACCTCATGGGCGCCTACAAGCCCGGCGGGCGGACGCCGATCGCCCGGGGCGCCGTATCCGTGGTCTTCGGCGGCGGGAACACCGCGCTGGACGCCGTGCGGACCGCCCGGCGACTGGGCTCCGAGCGGGCGGTGCTGGCCTACCGCCGCGCCCGCGAGCAGATGCCCGCCCGTCTCGAGGAGATCAAGCACGCCGAGGAGGAAGGTGTGGAGTTCATGTTCCTCGCCTCCCCGCTGGAGATCCTCGGCGACGAGGACGGCTGGGTCCGTGCCGTGCGCCTGCAACGGATGGAGCTGGGCGAGCCGGACGCCTCCGGACGGCGACGCCCCGAGCCCATCGAGGGCAGCGAGTTCGAGCTGCCCTGCCAGATCGTCATCCTGGCCATCGGCACCCAGGCCAACCCCCTGCTGACCGCCACCGCCCCGGAGCTGACGCTCAACAAATGGGGCAACATCGAGACCGACGAACGCCACATGACGAGCATTTCCGGCGTCTTCGCCGGCGGCGACATCGTCCGGGGCGGCGCAACGGTCATCCTCGCCATGGGCGACGGGAAGGAAGCCGCCGAACAGATCGACGCCTGGCTCAAAAGCGCCTGAGGAACCCCAACCGCCCAGCCGCGGAGCGACAGGTCCGGTCGCCGGTCGCGGCGCCCCGCCGGCGACGATCTCGCCGGTTTCCGCGTCGAGGGGGATCCCGGAGCGGTGGTAGCGCTTCCCGTCACGGCAGACGACGCCGGTGTGCACGCGGGCGCCCTTGCGGGCGCCGACCGCGGTTGGCGCTTGGCTCAGAGGCCCATCTCTTTGAGGTTTCGGAAGCTGATCGCCAGGGACTCGAACGGGTCGCGGTCGTAGCAGCGGTCCTGTTCGACCAGCACGTGCTCGACGCCGCTCTCTCGGCAAGCGGCGATGATCCCGGACCAGTCGAGGTTCCCCTCGCCGATCTCGGCCATGCGGGTCTCGAGCCCGTCGGCGCCCTGGACCATGACCATGTCCTTGAAGTGGACCAGCGGCTCGCGGCCGGCGCACTGGCGAACGTAGCGGACCGGGCTCCCGCCGCCGGCGGTCACCCAGTAGACATCCAGCTCCGCCTTGAGCACCTCCGGCGACGCCTTGGCGTACAGCCGTTCCAGCCAGGTCTGCCCGTCGACGCGGATGAATTCCCAGTTGTGATTGTGATACGAGAAGTCCATCCCCGCACCCGCGAGCTTCTCGGCGACCGGGCCGAGCTCGTCGAGAAAGCGGTCCTGCCCCTCGGCGGTGTGGTACTCGCCCGGGAGCCCGCCGATGGCCGCGTGCGAGCAGTTCCACATCTTGTGCTCATCGATGACCGCGTCTAGGTCGTTGAGGAAGCGGTCCCACTTGATGTGCGTCGCGGCGACCTCCAGCCCGGAGTTCTCCACCGCCTCGGCCACCTCGGCCGGGTCGACCGGGCCGAATCCGGAAATCTGGACCGTCTCGTACCCGATCCCGGCGACCTTGCTGAGCGTCTCGCGGACGCCGTCGATGTCCTTGCAGAACGCGCGGGTGGTGAACAGCTGTGCTCCGAGCTTCATGGGTTACCTCTCCTGTTTCTGTTCGGTTTCCATTTGCTTGTGTTCGTGGATGCGGGCGCTGAGCCACATGCCCGCGACGGCCCCGCCTCCGCCGGCGGCGAGCCAGTCGATCGGCAGGGCCCGCGCCCAGACCGGCACGGTCGTCCAGGGCAGCGGAACGGTTCGGACCGTGGTGAGCATCCCCAGCAGGTAGCAGGCGATGCCCGTGATCATCGGGGTCACCCACGCCAGCCCGGTGACCCGCGCGGGGAAAACTTGGTGCGCCGCCAGCGTCCCCAGCAGGAAGCTCATCAGCAGGGCGAAGAGGATCTGCCCCCGCGCGGTCGACTGCATCAGGACGCCCAGCAGCAGCACCGAGACCAGCGCCCCCATCAGCAGACAGGAGACGCCCCGTGCGAGTTCTTCCTTCACGCCCGTCTCGGGCTCGTGAGGCCAGCCCATCGTAATCAGCACGCTCTCCCGGAGGCGCCGGTGCAGCGACGGGCCCGGTTCGCCCTCGCCGACGGGCGGCTCGATGCGCGAGTGCCAGACCCACGTGGGGCGCCGCCGGGCGATGAGCCCGCGGACCAGGGCGATCAGCAGCGTCGCCGCCAGCGCCAGCACCGCCAGCGCGAGTGTCTCGAGAATCATCCACAGCAGCAGCGTCCCGACGCCGCCGTCCCCCTGGCGGAGCACCAGCAGCCGCCAGACCGGCTCGGACCGCAGGCTCAGCCCCCCCGCCCCCAACAGCGTCACCAGCACCGCCCCGGCCGGGCGGGCGTGGGTCGTCGCGGCCGCACTGACCGCCGCCACCGCCAGCACCGCCAGCGCGAACAGCCACGCATGCGGCACGCCGACGGTGCCGAACAGCAGCGTCGGCGTCTCAGGGTCCACCGGCTCGAAGAACGGCCAGAGCAGCGCGTAGACCACGATCACCGCCAGCAGCGCCGCGATCTGGACCTGGAGCTTCTCGATGAGGTGGAATTGTCGCTGGTTCATGTCCTTACGCTCGACAGGCAACTGCCCGATAGCTACGATGAGACGCCCCCGGGCTCGGTCGCAACGAGGTATCGTACCGGGCAGTTGAAGTAAAGGCAAACCATGGCTCACCCCGTCGTCGAGAGAATCACCGCAGCCGCCCGTTCCCTGGGCAAACGCGTCGTCCTGCCCGAAGCGTCCGATGACCGCGTGCTCCGCGCCGCCGCCGAGATCGCCCGCGAGGGATACGCCCGGGTCGTGCTCCTGGGCGATGCGGACATCGTCTCGTCGCGCGCGAAGGAACTGGGGGTGGATCTCGGCGAGGTCGAAATCCTAAACCACCTGACCGACCCCGAGCGGGAGCCGTATATCCAGCGGCTCCACGAGCGGCGGCGACACAAGGACATGTCCCCCGCCGACGCCGACAAGCTGTTGCGGCGCGAGGTCTACTACGGCGGGTTTCTCGTGGACGACGGGCGGGTAGACGGCATGGTGGCCGGGAGCGTCTGTCCGACGCGGGACACCGTCCGCAGCGCCCTGTTCGGGGTGGGGCTGGCCGAGGGAAACCGCACGGTCAGCTCGTGCAGCATCATGAACACCATCGTGCCCGGCTTCGGCGTGGACGGGGCGCTGATCTTCGCCGACACCGGCGTGGTCCCGGACCCGTCGATCGAGCAGCTCGCCGACATCGCGGTCGCCGCGGCCGACGCCTGCCGGGCCTTGCTGGACGTCGAGCCGAACGTGGCGATGCTGAGCTTCTCGACCAAGGGCAGCGCCTACACCCCGGCCGTGCAACGAGTGCTCGACGCGATGACGATCGCGCAGAAGCGCCGCCCGGACCTGAATATCGACGGGGAAATGCAGCTCGACGCCGCCATCGTGCCCGAAGTCGCCGCCCGCAAGGCCCCGGACTCCCCCGTCGCCGGACGCGCCAATACGCTGATCTTCCCATACCTCTCGGCCGGGAACATCGGGTACAAGCTGGTCGAGCGCCTCGGGAAGGCGGTGGCGCTGGGTCCGCTGCTGCTGGGGCTCGCCAGGCCCGTCAACGACCTCTCCCGCGGATGCAGCGTCGAGGACATCGCGCTGATCTCCGCGATCACGGCCGTGCAGACCCAGCAGTAACCCCCGCGGGCCGTCCGAGCGCCCCCCGACCGCTCGAGGTGCACCCAAAAAGTACACCCCCCGGGGAGGGTTCCGGGGGATGTCGGCGAAAACGGAAACGGTGCAGGTGCGCCCCTGGGGGCAACGTCTATGTGCTCCGCCTATGTTGTGGCGGTCTGTTTCCCGGAGCGTTTCATCTTGCCCGAGGCGCGGCGCTTCTTGCGCTTGCGTCGGCGTCCGGGCTCGGGGACGTCGGGCTTGGGGATGCGGACCGGGTGGTCCTCGACGGTCTTGAGCGCCTCGCGGCAGTCGGGGGCGAACAGGTCCGCCCGGACCTCCTCGGCCAGCCCGTCCGCCCGGTTGAAGACCCCGCCGGTCACGAGAATCTGCATGTCGTCGCACGCGCCGACCTCGCGGACCATGTCCACCAACCTCCGCACGTCCGGGACCCCGCCCGGAACGGTCCCGTAGACCGTCAGCACGTCGGGGCGGATCTTGCCGACGAACTGGAGGATTTCGTCGTTCGGCACCCCGCACCCGAGAAACCACACGCTCCATCCGTTGGCCTCGAAGAGGTCCGCGAGAATCTGTGCGCCGAGTTCCTCGCCTTCCCCGTCGCCGCAGGTGATGACCATCCGCTTCCCGTTCTTGGGCTTCCGCGCGAGCAGCCCGCCGAGCTGATCGGCCACCATGCGATTGATCCGCGTGGACATGTGCTCGGTGATCCGGCTGATCTCGTGCTCACGATAGAGCTTGTCCACCTGCTCCATCGCCGGCCAGACGACCGACTTGAGGAGCTTGGAGGCGGCGATTCCGCGGTCCTGGGCGGCGAAGATCATCTCCCGCGCGTTGGCGCGCTTGCCCGCGAAGAGGTGCTCGAGGTACTGGCTGAAAACTTCGGCGATGGTCATGTCGTCATTCCCGGCTCGGGCACGCCGGACGGTTCCTTCCGCCGTTGTACCTGTCCTTGGGCCGGCGATCCCGGCCGGCCCTGTTAATCTAGGTAAGCAACGCAACACAGATAGAATCGGAAGCCGAGGGAGGAAAACTTGAAAGGAATAGATAAGATAGGAAAGAGAAGTAGTCCTGGTAGCACGACAGGCGCTCCGCCTCTGTGGAGAAAGGCTCCCGCCTCGCCCGAATGGTCGGCGCCAGGCCGGGGCTCCGGCATGGGCGTCTCGGCCGCGCATCGCCCGGGGCCCTACGGTTGGCGGGCGAAGACGTGCTCGCCAGGTGCAAGTCGCCGGGTTAGGATACTTTCCGCCCCGGGGCACGGGCGCCCGAGGCCGAAGCCCAGCAGCCCAGTGACAGCAGCCCGGTGAAAGGGAACCGCACATGCACATCGAGGACCCGAAGTACGCGGAGTATGCGCTGGTAAAGGAGATGATCGAAGCGGTCGACGTGATCGCCCGTTTCGACGCTGACCGGACGAGCGAGGCGGCCGGGGAGATCGGCAAGGCCGGACGCCTGATGATGACCGGGGAGGGCTCAAGTCGCATCTTCCCCGCCAAGAACGCCATCCGGAAGGCGCTGAGCTGGGGGCTGGACCTGCACGCGGTGACCGAGGGCTCGCGTCAGGCGGCGCAGTACGACCTGTCCGATTTCGCGGTCTTCTGCGCCTCGAACTCCGGACGCACCAAGGAGGTCGTCCTCCTGGCGGATCAACTCGCCGAACAGGGCAACGAGCGGCGATACTGCCTCTCGGCCAACTCCGATACGGCGCTGGCGAAGGCGTGCACCCGGGAGTTCGTGCTCACGTGCGGGTGGGAGAACGCCGTGGCCGCCACGAAGAGCGTCATCGAGCAGGCCCTGTTCTACCAGAGCATCCTCTGCCATATCTCGGGCAAGCCGATGGCGCTTGACGGTCTGGCCGATGCGGTCAGCGACGCGATCACCATGGCGGTGGACGAGGAGATCGTCCGCAAGGCCTGCGGCGCCGGGACCATCTACTTCGCCGGGTATAACGACGGCGTCGCCGAGGAACTGACGCTGAAGACCAACGAGATCACGCGCACCAAGTCGGACTTCCTCGAAGGGACCTACGCCGTGCACGGTATCGAGGAGGTCATGGACCCGCAGGACATCGTCTTCGTGATCGACCCGATCGAAGCGGAGATGGAGAAGTTCGAGGAGGTCCTCGTCCAGGGCGTGGGGCTGACGGTGGTGGCGATCGCCGACCGCGAGACGCCCTTCCCCACCCTCCGCGTGCCCCAGACCGGCGAGATGACGCCGTACGTCTACCTCGCGGCCGGGTGGAACCTGCTCGTCGAGATCGGGCTGGCGCTGAACATCGACCTGGACAAGCCGACCCGCGCCCGCAAGGTGGGAAACGAGCTGATCCAGTAGTAGTCGCCCGCGCGGCTGTTCAGCCGCGCCCGCGACCGACGATGCGAACGGGCGATGATCGGTGAATGACCAACCGCTCCCGCCGGGACCGGCGCGGAGGGTTGGTCATCCACCGTTTTCGGGCGTCTACCCGCGTTTCTTCGCCGCGGCGAGCCGCTTGAGGAATCCCTTCGTATCCCGGCGGGTCTGGTTCACGAAGCTGTTGTCCTCGATGGCGCCGACGACGGCTTCCATTTCCTCCCGGCATTGGAAGGTCGCCTGGCGGAAGGGGTTCTCGAAGTCCTTCGCCCGGCTTTGGTAGACCTGCCGGCAGATGTACTCCTGGATGCGCCCGGCCTCGTCGAGAGCGTTGCGCCAGCGTTTCGGCGTGAGCGACTTGACGCCCAGCACGTCCAGCAGCGTCGCGAAGGCGTGCCGCTGCCTGGCGAGCGGGTACGCCTCCCACAGTTCGTCGTAGGCGGCGTGGACCTCGTCCCATCGCTTCAGCCGCCCGTTCCGGATGCGCGAGAGCAGCTTCTTCAACTCCCCCCCCGGGATGAGCTGCCCGCCGAGATTCTCCCACTCGGTCTCGCGCGGACCGGCGAGCTTCCGCCGCATGGCCGCCAGCTTAACTTTCGGCGGTCCCTCGACGTGCTCCAGCAAAGTCTTCATCGCGTAGTAATGCAGCATTTCGCGGTAGGCGCGCCAGCCCTCGCGCGGTTTGAGGATGACGCTCTTGCGATGGGAGCACTCCTGCCCCTCGCCGAGGACCTCCAACTCGGCGGTACGCTGCGGATCGCCGCTCAGCAGCTTGCGCCCGCGGGCGGCGAGTTCGTCGACGTCGCGATCGTCCGGGTCCTCGCCGTCGCGGCGCAGGTCCGCCTTGGCGGTCCAGATCTCCAGCAGGCGCATCGCGGCGAACATCTCCTCGGCCGTGTCCGGCGCGAGGGAGTCGAACTCGATATTCTGCGTGCGGGTCCGGCGCTTGTCGCGCGTCTGGAATTTCCACGTATTCCGGGCCAGCGCGTACATGTTGTGGAGCCACCAGAACGCCGGCATCACCAGCAGCCGGTCGTGGGCGGGGTCGTCGCTGACCAGCGCGAACGGCAGGCGGATGTCCAGCTCCGCCGGGTAGTCGCCCTTCGCCAGCAGCACGAAGGAGGCGAACCGGGAGGAATGCTTCAGCGTGGTGCACAAACCGGGCCAGAAACCGCGTCCCGCCTCGACCTCCCCGTCGTTGGCGCGCGAGTTGTGGTTCGAGCCGACGGTCGCCCCGGCCGCGAGGTTGCTCTGCCCCTTCACCAGCGCCGCGGTGAGGAAGGAGTTGTTGTGGTGCTGCTCGTGGGCGGGGAAGATGAGGTTGTGGAGCATCTCGCAGCAGGAGACGGTGGAGTTGTCGCCGAGGACGGAGTGGATCAGCCGCGCGCCGTACTTGAGGCTGGTGTTGTTGCCCATCACGAACCGCACCGCCTTGCAGCCGTAGAAGACGTGGCAGCCGAGCCCGATGATGCCGTTGACCATCTCCACGCCCTCCCCGATCTGGGTCGGCTCGGCCCCGGTGGAGTTGATGGTGAGGTTCTTGAGTTTGTTGGCGCCCTTGATGTAGGCGTAAGCGCCGATCTTGACGTCCTTGATGATCCGGCAGTGCTTGATGACGCTGCCGGCGCCGATCGTCCCGTACCATCCGCGCCGCGAGTCGAACTGCGCCTCGGTCATCCGGCGGAGCCGGTCGAGCAGCTTCTCGTCGTGGCGGTACCGCGCCCAGATATAGGCGTCGGCCGGGATCAACCCGTCGAAGGGCAGCACGGACCGCCCACCGGTCTCGTTGATCAGGTCCAGCCAGATGCGGACCTCTTCGTCCTCGCCGTCCTTGACGATGCCGTTGCCGAACTTGGCGTGGTTGGTCGCCTGGATTTCGTCGACGTTCAGCAGGATGGCGTTATCGCCCACGATGTACCGGGACAGGTAGCGGACGTTCCGGATGGCCGCGTTGTCGCCGATGTCGCACGAAATGACGTGACTGTTCCAGAGCCCCGCCGGTACGGCCAGGTCGTTCTTGACGAGGTTGACCTCGTCGATCCGCCCAAGGCGCACCCACCCGGAGAACTGACACCCGCGCACCTGCTGCGGATTGAAGCCCTCGGCCACGCGGACGTCGTCCCAGTCGTCGGCGGTGTTGCTGTTCTTGACCAGCTCTTCCAGTTCGTCGGCGGTCAGGGCCCGCCAATGCTCGGCCGGCTTGCCGACCTGGAGGTCGCGAAGCGTGTACTCATCCCGCCGGCCGGAGAGGAACTCCGGCGGAACGAACCCGTAACCGAGCGACCCGTCGGGAATGATCTGCAACGAAGACATGGACGCCTCCTGTACTGGAAAGGAGAATCGGACCCGCCCCGGAGACGCGGACCGACGCGTCTAAAGTAGGATTCGCCCGCGGCGCGTGCAAGCGTCGCCCGAAGACGCCGTCCGTGGCGTCGGCTTGCAGGCCGTTGCGTTCGTTCCGGGTCGCGTGCCGAGGCGGTAGGGTGTCCTGCCCCTGCGCGTTCCGCCGTCTACCTGTGGGCCTCGGAGAGGCGCATGGGCGTTTCGGGGTCGCCGATGCCGTAGACGTCGGTGTAGCTGCGGATGAAGATGCGATTGCCGCTAAAGAACGGCTGGGAACCCTCGTTGAAGAAGTCGTACTTCTTGAACTGACGCTGCCCGAGGCGGTTGACGGCGAGGACTTCCATCTTGTCGCTGCCGACGTCGAGGACCATGCACTCGCCGTTGTGATCGAGCGCGTAGAGCCGGTCGCCCACGAGCACCGAGAGGTGGTGCGGCGAGAAGCGCCGGAAGCCGACGGACTTGAGCACCTCGCCGGTTTCGATGTTCCGCGCTTCGACGCGTTTGGCGCCGGTGAAGCCGTAGACCACCCCGTCCCGGGCGACCATGCGTTTGAGCTTGTCGCGTCCTTCTTGGACCCAGAGCGTCTCGGGCTCGACCTTATCCTCGCTGACGGCCTTGAGGCGGAACGCCACGGTCGCCCGCTTCCAGAGCTGCGCCTTCGAGCCGCCGCCGTCGCTGGAGCCA
>CAYTQL010000111.1:0-9010 GCA_964439555.1 uncultured Planctomycetaceae bacterium
CGCACGCAGGGCGCGGGCGTGAAGGTCCTGCGGCGCAACGCGAAGCAGTCGCTGCTGGAGGTCCGCCTGAGCGAGGGACGGAACCGGGAAATCCGGCGGATTCTCAAGCGGGTCGGGCACCCGGTGCGGCGCCTGAAGCGCACGGCCATCGGGCCGGTGACCGACCACGGACTGAAGGTCGGCAGCTTTCGCCCGCTGAGCGACAAGGAACTCGACGCTCTCCGCCGCGCCGGGCAGGGGCGCCCGAGGAAGGCGTCCCGGACCGCCCCCCGCAAGAACCGCCCGCGCCGCGGAAAGCCCCACCCGAAACGCACGGGCGCTCCAAAGCGCCGCAAACGGAAGCGCTGAGCGTTGCGCGCGGTTGCGGCGACCGGGCGAATCCCCATAATTGCGGGCCTACGAGAGCTTCAGGGAGCCGAGACATGCCTGATATCCACCGTTACCTCGCCATCGACCTCGGCGCCGAGAGCGGCCGGGGGATCATCGTCACCCTCGAAGGCGGGAAGGTCTCCATGGAGGAGATCCACCGTTTTCCGAACCGCTCTGTCCGCCTCGGCGGGACGCTGTACTGGGACTTCCCCGCGCAGTTCGCGGAGGTCCTCGCGGTCATGCAGGTTGCGGCCGAGCGGGGCGAGAAGCTCGACGCGATGGCGATCGACACCTGGGGAGTGGACTTCGGGCTCATCGCGGCCGATGGAACGCTGCTGAGCAACCCGGTCCACTACCGGGATTCCCGCACCGAGGGCATTCACGACCATGCCCGCGACGTGATGCCGATCGAGGAGATTTTCGCGGTTACGGCGCTTCAGCCGATGCCGATCAACACGCTTTTCCAACTCCATGCGATGCAGCGGGCGAACTCGCCCCTGCTGGAGATGGTCGAGACGCTGCTGATGGTCCCGGACCTGTTCAATTACTTCCTGACCGGCAAGCGGCGCTGCGAGCTGACCGAGGCGCAGACGTCCCAGATGATCGGGACCGACCGGCAGTGGTCGGATCGCGTCCTGGAGGCCTTCGGGCTTCGCCGGGAGATGTTCCCCGCGCTGATCTCCCCGGGGACGGTGCTGGGTGAGCTGCGCGGGGAGATCGCCGAGCTGACGGGGCTCTCCGGCGTTCCGGTGGTCGCCTGCGCATCGCACGACACCGGCTCGGCCGTGGCGGCCGTCCCGGCCGAGGGCGATAGCTGGGCGTACCTCAGTTGCGGGACCTGGTCGATCATGGGCACGCCGCTGGAGCAGCCCGTCGCCACGCAAGCGTGTCTGGAAGGGGGCTTCTCGCACGAGCTGACCTACGGAAGCTGGTACATGGCGCGGAATATCCTGGGGCTCTGGCTCGTCCAGCAGCTCCGGGCGAGATGGAACACGCCCGACGACGCCTGGGACTACGCCCGGATGACCGACGCCGCGGCCGAGGCGGCCCCCGGGCCGCTGGTGGACGTCGACGCGCCCTCGCTGCTGGCGCCGGACGACATGGAAGCGGCGCTGGTCGCGCTGCTCAGGGAGTCCGGGCAGGGCGAGCCCGAAAACCGCGGGCAGCTCGTCCGCTGCGTGCTCGAGAGCCTCGCGCTCCAGTACGCGGTGACGCTGGAGGCGATGAACGAACTGACCGGGCGATCGCCCGAGGCGCCGCCGACGCCGCGCGCTGTACATCGTCGGCGGCGGCATCCGCAACCGCCTGCTCTGCCAGTTCACCGCCGACGCTTGCGGCATCCCCGTTCACGCCGGGGCCGACCAGTGCACCGCCCTGGGCAACGCCCTCGGGCAGGCCCTCGCCGCCGGCGCCCTGGAGAACCCCGGGCAGATCCGCGAGGTCATGCGGAACTCCACCGAGATCACCACCTACCTGCCGCAGGACCCCGACGCTTGGTCCGCCAAGCGCGAGCAATACGCCCGCCTCGGCGGCAGGAGTTTCCTGGGCTGAGAGACCGAGAGGACCGATCGATGTCCGAGACGAAGACCGTTCGTTGGGGAACCATAGGCTGCGGAGACGTCGTCGAGCGCAAGAGCGGACCCGCCCTGATCGGCGTGCCCGGCTCGGAGCTCGTCGCCGTCATGCGGCGCGACCCGGACAAGGCGGCCGACTACGCCAGGCGGAACGACATCCCCCGTTGGTACAGCAGCGTAGAAGGGCTCCTGGGCGACGAGGACGTCGAGGCCGTCTACGTCGCCACGCCGAACAACACGCACCTCGAGCCGACGCTCGCGGCGCTCGAAGCGGGCAAGCACGTGCTGGTCGAGAAGCCCATGGCCCGCAACACCGCCGCCTGCCAGCAGATGATCGACGCGGCGGAGCAGGCCGGGGTCATCCTGGCCGTGGCGTACTACCGCCGCGGGTACCCGACGATCCTCAAGGCGAAGGAACTGGCCGAGTCCGGCGCGATCGGCAAGGTCACCGGCATACAGGTCAACGACGAGTTCCCGCTGTCCCACCGGCTGGACCTGGTGCACTTCTTCTGTGGCGACGCGAGCCGCGTCTGGGCGCGCCGGGAGCAGGCCCCCGCGCGCAGTCACCGGCCTGAAGGGCCCGTGCTCCACGTGCAGACCGTCAGCGGCGCCGAGGCGGTGATGAATATCGAGTGGGAGGAACACCTGACCCCCGAGACCGTCCTGCTGATCGGCGAGACCGGCCGAATCGACGTCAGCGACATCAAGGGCGGGCACGTGAGCCTGATCCGCGGCGACCAGCGGGAGGAGTTCCCCTTCGAGCCGCTCCCGGCGATGCACTGGGGGCTGGTGGAGAATTTCGTCGCCCATTACAACGGCCGGGCGCCGCTCGCATGCGACGGCGTCGAGGGGCGCAAGAGCACCGTGATCCTGGACATCGTCCAGGCATTGAAACCGGACGCAGAGCCCGTCAAGGTTCACTACTAGCTGCGACGAACGCAGACGAACGGCGATGCGCCCTTCGTCGGTTCGTTGCTTCGTTGAGGACCGCCGGACGCTTCCGGAAGGTTTCGTCCGTATCCGTGTTCATCGCTGTCCATGACGGCGACAGGCAGAAAGGAAACGCACGATGGCGAAAATGCTTATCGCATATTACTCGCGCAGCGGACATACGCAGCACATGGCCGAGGCGATCGGGAAGGGAGCGTCGGAGGTCGACGGGGTCGACGTCGAGATCCGTCCGGTCGGCGAACTGACGGCGAAGGACCTGCTGGACTACGACGCGATCGTGCTCGGATCGCCGACCTACTACGGATCGATGGCCTGGGAGATCAAGAAGCTCCTCGACGAGTCGGTGGAATTCCACGGGCAGCTCGAGGGCAAGGTCGGCGGGGCGTTCACCAGCGCCGCGAACATCGGCGGGGGCAACGAGACGGCCGCCTGCGACCTGCTCCACGCCCTGCTGATCCACGGGATGATTGTCCAGGGCGTCGTCCGCGGCGATCACTACGGGCCCGTGGCCATCAACGACGTCGACGAGCGTTCCACCCGCCAGTGCGGGCACTACGGGACCATGCTCGCCGTGTTGACCGCCCGCCTGGCCGGCTGAGGGCGGCGTGAGGCGAGGCCTGCTCGAACCGCTGCGGCGCACGCCGCCGTCGGTCCCGCTCCGCGCGCTGCTGGTGGGGGAGGTGCTCGGCTACGTCGGCGCCCTGGCGGCGTTCATCTGGGTCACCGGCCCGGGACACGGGCATCTGGAGATCGGCTTGGCGCACGTGGCGTTCATCGTCTTCGCGGTGCTCTTCCCGATGGCGATGAAGCTGCTCCACGGCGATTGCCCGGCCGACTCGGGGCTGCGGCGGGACACGCTCCGCGCGGCGACAAGGCTGACGCTTCCGGTCACCGCGGCGATGGCGCTGTTCGTGATCGTCGTCGGGCTTGCCTGCGGGGGGGTCCACTGGCTCGGCTGGGCCCGCCTCGCCGAGATGAGCGGAGCGTACCTCGCCTGGGGCTTCGCCCAGCAGTATCTTCTCCAGGCCTTCGCCCTGCGCCGGCTGGAGCAGGCGGGCCTGCGGGGCTATGCCGCCGCCGTTGCGGCTTCGGGCGTCTTCGCCCTGCTGCACCTGCCGAGCCCGGCGCTGGTGGCGGTGACTTTCGGGGCGGGCATCGCCTGGTGTCGCATCTTCCAGCGCAGGTGCAACCTCTTCCCGCTCGCTCTCGCCCACGCGGTGCTCGCGGTCCTGCTCTACCACGCCTGGCCGGAGGCGTGGTTGCACCGGATGACGATCGGTCCGGCGTTCCTGCACCGCGCCGGATGGTGAAGAACGCGCGAAGTTTCGCAATCGCGTTGACAGGTCCCCGGTCCGTGCTAAAATAGTCGATGCGGGCCTGGCAGTGCTCATGCGGCCCGCAGAGGTTTGTCGCTCTTTGCCTTGCGTTGTGCCCTGCTCGGGCATGAGGCGGAGAAACTGCACAAGTGAGGGACTGCAAAATCGGCCGCGTGTGCGGCAGGCGGAGGAGTCCTGCCCCACACCGGCCTATTTCTTTGCGCCCTGACGCCCGGCATCCTCGTCGAGACCGCGGAACGTCCGGAGAGCGACCCGGGGCGTCCGCGCGGGTTTTACGAGTGTACGAACTCCAACGAAGGGAGCCTCATGCATTCGCGAACCGCGCTGACCGTGCTGCTGACCACCGCCCTGGCCGCCGCGGCCGGGCCGCGCCGACACGTCTCGCCGCCGGAAGTCGTCTCGTCCGAGACGCTGATCGACCTGCGTGACTCGGCGCAGGACGTGGGCCCGAAGAACTTCCTGATGACCTTCGAGCTGCGCGGGCTGCTGCCGAAAAAGCGCGGCCGGGCGGATTTCGAGGGGCAGGTTGCCCGCGTGGACGGACAGTGGCAGAGCGGATTGGGCGAGACCCCCGGCTGGAACGTCGCGAGGCACGAGGTGGACGCCGGCGGGCTCTCGCTCCCGTGGGGCAAGGATGGAGATGGGCCCCGGAAGCTCGGGCGCCTCGCGATCACCCTCAAGCCCGACCGCTGGAAGCCCGAGAAGCCCATCGAACTCACCGTGGACCTCACCGGGCGGTTCTCCAGGCCGAAGTCGTCCGAGCCGGAGGACTTGACCTCCTCGCGGTTCTGGAAGAGCTTCCCGCGGGCCCAGTCGGTCGCCCGCGAGCTTTCCGGGACGTGGACCGCGACGGTTTCGGGCGCCGAGGAGCCGCGTTCGGGGGCGTTCACCGCGCGGCTTTCGGCGCCGACCCGCCCGGGGAAGTGGAACATGGGCGCCTGGGACCCCGAGGGCAAAGGTCTGGCCCTTCGCTTCGACATGGGCGCGCGGCAGCAGAACTGGAACTTCGCCCGGCTCGCACAGTACATCTTCCCCGAGCCCCGCGACCTGCGGGACTACTCGGGGCTGCGGGTGCGCATCGCTACGGAAAAGCCCCGGAGCGACACGTCCGTGTCGATCTGGCTTCGTGAGAAGGACGGGAGCTGGTATTACCTCCGCAAGGCCGTCCCGCTGATCGACAGGCGGAACGTCGGCATCGCCCTGTTCGAGGACTTCGACGAGGCCGAGTGGGTCAGCCCCACCAACCACATGGACGAGGACTACCGGCTGGACCTCTCCGGCGTGACGCACCTCGGCGTCGGGATCACCAACCCGCACGGGATCGGCGTGGTCCCGATGCAGCTTCGGAGCGTGGAACTGGTCAAGTGCCGCACCGAGCCGCTTGCCCCCGCGTCCGCGAAGGTCACCGGGCGGATGCTCTCGATCAACGGGACGCAGCGGGTCCCCCCGGGGCTCTTCGGGACATACTACCAGAAGGTCCCGGTCGAGTGGCGTCCGGGCTGCCGGCGGAACCTCGGCGGCCCGTCGGGTCCGCGATGCCCCAAGCCGGATCGCACAGAGGCGTTCCTGATCGACTGCTGGTTCGACCGCTACTCCACGGCCGTTCTGCTGACCAGCAAGGACTGGAAGGCCAAGCTCACCGGCTGGGCCGAGGCTTACGCCGACCGGGCGAAAAAGGCCGACTGCGAGGCCCATCTGGAATTCTGGAACGAGCCCTATCTCAACTGGGCCCGGGGGCGCGGCGCGAAGAACTACCAGACAAAGCTCTTCGACGTCTCCAAAGCCGAAGAGGGCGGGCCGGTGACGATCAAGGCGTCGGGCGAGCGGTTCCCGCTGCTCCGCTGGCGCAAGCGCGGCGGGAGCTGGGACGTCTACGACCCCACCCAGTTCACCTACTGGTCGGCAAAGGCGAACGCGGAGATTTACAACCGCATGTGCGAGGTCACCGCCAGGGCGGTCAAGGAGGCCAATCCCGAGGTGACCTTCATCGCCGGATGGGGCTTCCGGTGGCACGAGGACCGCTGGCTGCCGTGGAAGATCCTCTACAAGCCCACGATCGACCGTTGCTGGAAATGGATCGACGCGATCCACGAGCATCACTACCAGGGCGACACCACGAGCATGAACGGGACCTACGAGGTGCTCGTGGGATACGCCCGGGCGAAGTACGGCAAGTGGCTGACGATCTACAACACCGAGACCGGCGACCTGGTGGACGCTCCCGCCCGCGGGGCGATCGACACGCCCGCCAAGGCCAAGGCCGCCCGACACTACCGCAAGAACATGTACAACCTCCGCGACTGGGCCTACTGCCTCGCCCAGAGCCCCGACAAGATCAAGGCGCGAACCATCCTCATCGCCGGGGCGAAGTCGCTGGACGCCTGGGAAATCGCCTTCCGCATGACCCGCAACCTCCGTGGACGCCTCGTGGAGACCGCCTGCGACGATGACGACGTGTGGGTGGTCGCCGCCGTCGACGGGACCGACCCGCGGGCCATGCCGCCGGGCGAGGAGGACCCCGGCGAATCGCTGGTGGTGCTGGTGTTCAACGAGCACCGCGACGCCCGCGAGGTCAAGCTGGCGGTCCGGGCGCCGCAGGGGACGTGCTTCGGCGGCGGGACGTGGGAACGCCTCGAACTGGACCGCGAGACCATGCGGCTGCGCCTCGTGTCCGAGACCTATGACGCCGAACCGGGCGCGATCGCCGAGCACGAACTGCACCTCGAAGGCCGCTCCGCCGCGAAGCTCACCCTCCCGCTGACCGGCGAACTGCCCAAGGGTCCCCAGGCGGTGCGGGAGCAGTTCTTCTCGCCGGATATCCTCGAGCCGGTGGGGCGGGCCGAGGCGTTCGCCACCACCGTCGAGCTCCCGGACAATACGCTCCGCGAGGCGAAGCGCGCCTGGCTTCGGATCGTGGTCGAGGACGTCGCCCCGGCCGAGGGAACCGTCACCGTCGGCGAGCGGACGCTGACGCTGCCGACTGCCTGGACCGCCGACAACGGCAACCGCATCCTCGAACTGCCCGTCGACCCGTCGGTCCTTTCGACGGAGACGCCCGTGCGGTTCGCCGTCAATGACGGCAACCACGCCGGGTACCAGGTGGACGCGGTGAGTATCGTGCTGGAGCGCGCGGACGACTGAACGTCCTGGAGGGCCCGGCCGGAGTTGAGTTTCTCGCCGTCGCGGCGTAAACTGCCACGACCCGCGGGGCGTTGCGGGCGTCCGTCCACGAGCCGAGCCACGGAGACGAGATGACAAGCCTTCCGCCGCTGCCGCTGGACCCGCTCCCGCAGATCGATCTTCGTCACATGTTCGTGCTCACCGACAGCACGGCCATGCTCCAGCACGCCATGCACGCCACGCCGGACCTGCACTACGGATACTGCACGGACGACAACGCGCGGTCGCTGATCGCCGCGGTCAAGGCCTGGGCGCTGCCGGAGGAGCTGTGGCGTCCGAGCGACGACCTCCCCGGACGGTCGGACCTTCAGATCGTCATGCAGCGCTACCTCGCCTTCCTGAGCTACGCGTTCAATGCCGACCTCGGGCGGTTCCGCAACTTCATGCAGTACGAGCGCGACTGGCTGGAAGAGGTCGGCTCGGAGGACTCCCACGCCCGCACGCTCTGGGGGCTGGGCAAGGCGGTCCACTACGCCCCGAACGACGACGTCCGCGAGCTGTCGCGCGAGCTGTTCCTCCGCGCCCTGCCCGCGGTGGAGGGTTTCCACTTCATCAAGCCGATGGCGTACGCCCTGTTGGGCATCCACGAGTACCTCCAGCAGGACCCCGAGCAGGGGTCGGCGATGCGCCTGAACACCGCACTGGCCGAACGGCTGTTCACCGTCTACAAGGAGAACGCCACCGACGACTGGCCGTGGTGGGAAGACGCCCTGACCTGGGGCAACGCCAAGCTGCCCCACGCCATGCTCGTGGCCGGGAGCATCCTCGAGAACAACGAAGCGGTCGCCGAGGCGCTCAAGGCGCTGCGCTGGTGCCTGGAGATTCAGACCTCCCCGTCGGGGAACCTCTCGATCATCGGCAACCGCGGGTGGTACTGGAAGGGAGCGGACAAGGCGCAGTGGGCCCAGCAGCCCATCGAGGCCAAGGCGCTGGTCCAGGCCTGCCTCGCCGCGGCGATGTGCACCGCCGAGGAGTTCTGGACGGCCGAGGCGGTCCGGTGCTTCGAGTGGTTCACCGGGCGGAACGACCTGGGCATCCCCCTGTACAACCCGGAGACCGGCGGCGGACAGGACGGACTCGAAGAGACCGGCGTCAACGCCAACCAGGGCGCCGAGAGCACCCTCGCCTACCTCATGAGCGTCCTGGAACTGCACCTCTACGACCACATGCAGAAGGGCGAAGACGTCCACCCCGCCGCGACGCTGTAGTCTTTTTCAAGGGCAGGATGAAGGCGATGCCCAACGGCGAAGACAGTCCCCGTGGAGACGCCGAGCTGTTCTCCCTCGCATTCTCCGCACCCCTGATCCCGTCGTGAACCGGCCCGGCCGGGGGCGCTCCACGCCCTTAATTTTCTCCGGAGCGGGGGTTGACAGATCGTGAGGGGCCCGGCATGGTCAGGAGCTTACGTCTTCCCCCAGTATTTGGCCCCCGAGGCCGGAGGTTACTTCCCCGATGTCCGCGACGGACCCGTACCTGACGCAGTTGTATGACGACGTTCACCGTTCTCCCATCCAGGAAAAGTTCCGCAAGCTCCACCCCATGCCCGTCGGGTGCGTTTTCATCGAATGGCCGGGGATGAGCGACGAGGAGCGCTACCTG
>CAYTQL010000112.1:0-8966 GCA_964439555.1 uncultured Planctomycetaceae bacterium
ACGGGGAGATCGTCCGCTTCCGCGGGTTCGATGGGACGAGTCTGCGGGGCATGCGCATCCGCCGCCGCAACCGCCGGGACTACCGCGGGACGATCGTCTTCTGCCACGAGTACGGTTCGACCATGTACAGTTGCGGGCGGTACGTCCGGGCGCTGATCGCGGCCGGGTTCGACGTGTTCACCTTCGACTACCGCGCCCACGGGGAAAGCTCCCCCGGACGCCGCGGGTACAGGCCTCTCCAGTGGCCGAGCGATAAGGAACTGGAGGACACCCTCGGCGCCTGCGTACACGTGGAGAGCACCCTCGAAGCCGAGAGGCTGCCGACCGAGATCGGGCTCTTCGGCGTCTCACGCGGTGCAGGCTGCGCGATTCTCGCGGCCGCGAGCGACGCGAACGTCAAGGCGATCTGCTGCGACGGGGCGTTCGACACGAAGGACACGATCCTCACGATCATGAAGCGCTGGGCGAGCATCTTCGCCCGGGTGCGTTTGGTCTACGAGAACCACCCGGACCAGTTCTGGGCGTTCCTGGCGTGGCTGATACTCCGACTGGCCCAGCCGAAGCTCGGGCGGCGGTTCCCGTCGGTTCGCCGGGCGCTGGAGGAGATGCATCCGCGAGCGATCTTCTTCATTCACGGCCGACGGGACGGGTACATCCGCCCGGACCTCTCCGAAGCCCTCTTCGCCGCCGCCTCGGAGCCGAAGCTCCACTGGCTGGTGCCCGAGGCGAAGCATAACCAGTCGGTCCTGGTGGACCCCCGCACCTACGGCGCCCGGACCGTGGCATTCTTCCGCAAGCACCTCAGCGGTCAGCACGTGCCCGACGTGTTCGCAGCGCAGGACGACGAAGAGTCCGGCGTGGCGTAACCCCCCCGCTGCATTCCTTCGCTGATGCGGGCACGCCCCCTTGACGCATGCCGACGCGCCGCCGGTTTGCGCTTCGGCAACCTCGCCGCAACTCCGCCGCGCGCCGGCGGTGCGGCCCGCCCCCGGATTATTCCCCCCCTGTCGATTTGCCCGCCCCGGGACTGAATCCTAGCTTCCCCTTGCGTCGCGAAGGGCATCGGCCCGGCGGCGTGAAACGGAGAAGCCGACGCGCAACGAGCGCGACGGCAGCAACCAATGCGAGGAAGGCTTCAACCAGTCTTAAGGAGACTCCCATGAAGCGAAACCTGTCCATCATCATTGCATGCCTGACCGTCGCGGTGCTGGCTTCGTCGGCGTGCGCCGATTTCATGTCCTACGGCGGGCAGGGCTTCAAGTCCGCCGTGACCCTCCACGCCGACGGTTACCTGGCCGACGGGCGAAGGGTCTACGCCGGGCAGAACACGCTCGACTACGAGGGCTTCACCTACGACGGGTACTGCGTGGACATCGACCACTGGGTCGGCTCCAGCGAGGTCGTGGAACGCCCGTACACCTGGCTGAACAACGGCGACCTCGTCGCCTACCTCTACGAGACCTACGCCCCGACGGTGGACTCCAACACCACGGCCGCGGCGTTGAGCGTCTCGATCTGGGAGGTGCTCTTCGAAACGGAAAATGCCTACGACCCTTCGAGCGGCGCCTTCAGCGTCAGCACGTCCAACGGCGGCGTCTTCACCGAGGCCGAGGCGATGCTCCAGACGCTTCCCCCGGCCTACGCCCCGGTCGGCGAGGTGATCGTCCTGGATTCGCCGGACAAGCAGGACATGGTCGTCGGGCACGCCACGAAGGTTCCCGAGCCGTCCACCGCGATCCTGCTGGCGATGGGCAGCCTGCTGTGGCTCCGTCGTCGCCGCCGCACCGCGTGACGCCCGCAAACCAGCCTCTCTCTTGCGACGCCGGCGGGTCTGGAGGAGACGCCGGCGTCGCGTTTGCGCGGGCGGCGCAGCGCCGGACGACCGCGTCAATCGCCGTCGGTCGCCGCCAGGCGACGAAGCAGTTCGCGACCTTTCGGCGTGGCCGGGGCGCGCCAGATGTCCCAACCATCCTCGGGCCCGCAGGCGGTGCAGTAGCAGTCGCGCCTGGGCTTGCGGGCGATGAAGGTCTGTCCGCAGGACGGGCAGCGGTGCAGGTACAGGTACCGCCGGCGGCGGAGCGGCTCGACGTTCATCGAATGCGTCGCCTTGCCGGTAACGCCCGCGGCGGCCATGAGCGTCTTGAACTCCCGCCCATGCGGCGCGACCCGCCCGTAGCGGGCGTGAACCACCACGTGGGCCAGCTCGTGGATCAACGTGGGGATCAACTGCTCCGGGTGCGCCGCGAGCAGACGGGGATTGAGTTCGACGCGGTGGTCCTCCAGGAAAGCCCGTCCCGCGGCCGAGCGCATCCGGGGGTTGTAACGGATGGTCGTCCTGCTCATCAGGGGCCCGGCGGCCCAGAGCGCGCCGAGGCGGACGGCGAGGGTTTCGAGCACGTCGGCCGCGGGCAGCGGGGTCCCGGGCGTCCACAGATCATCGGTGCGGAGGCGTGACACGGTCAGCTCCCCCGCCGCTCCAGGCGGACCCACGTCCCCGAGCGCGCGGGCAGGTCCACGGCGACGGTTCCGGCGACGTCGATCTCCCGGCCGGTGAGCACATCGAGCCCGGTCGCGTACTCACAGTCGTAGGCGGTGATCCGCGCCATCCGGTCGGGGCCCTCGTTGAGCAGGAAGTAGTGGTCCGCGCCCGGGGCGGTTCGCCGCACGGCCAGTGGGGCGTCGCAGCGCCACGCGGGGCGCCCGTCCGCCCAGCAGAGATCGGTGATCAGCCGCTGGACGTCCTCCCGCCCGGCGAGGTGACACATCCGGGCGGCGTCGAAGCCGATCAGCAAGGCCGAGCCGCTGCCCAGCGTGTGCTCCGTCACGGCCGGCGCGTCGTCCTGGAAGCGGGCGAGGACCCGCGCGTCGGTGAGTTCCAGTTGCCCGTAGAAGCCCTCGACCTCGATGGGCCCGATTCGGCGGGGCTCGGTGCGGGTATCGTGGATCGCGTCCGCCCAGGCGCCGAAGAGCCGCTCGAGCTGCGAGCCCTTCCCGCGCCGGCGAAGCTTGCCCCAGCGGTCAAGGAAGCCGAACTGCACGTCGGCGACCAGCCGCCCCCCGTCGCGGACGTACGCCTCCAGCGCGTCGAGCAGCTCATCCGAAACCGCCCGGAGGTGCGGGGCGTACAGCGCCGGGTAGCACAGGGCGATCCCCTCCAGCAGCTCCGCCTCGGTGACGTACTCGAACGGCGTGTGACTGTCGAGCAGGGCGCGGGCGGCGCCGATCTGCGCCCATTGGGGCTGCATCTTCGTCCCGCGGGAAATCTCCGACGGACCGACGGGAAGGCCTTCCCGCTCCGGCTCGCAGGTGTAGATCGCCTGGGTGTCCCAACTGCTGACCAGCCCGACGCGGACGTCCTCGCTCGCCTCCCAGAGCTCCCCGTGCCACCGGTCCATCGCCCGGGCGACGTTCCCGGCTTCCTCGGCCCAGGGCGAGAGTGTCCCGCTGAGGGTGGTCAGCCCGTACTCGCCGACCTCCCACCCGCCGGGGCGGGCGTTCCACGTCCAGAAGGAGATGTTCTCGTTCCCGGCCGCGAGGTACGCCAAACACAGTCGGCGCATCAGCCCGGGCGTCATCGCGTTGCCCCGCCCGCCGGAGTACTGCACCGGTCCGCCGGTCGTCTCGTAGGCGCTGGTCCATCCGCCCTTGAAGAAATCACGGGTCAGCTTCGCCTGCATCAGCACCGGCGCGTCGATCTCGTCCGGCGGAGTCTGCTGGAAATGCCACGACAGGTGGATGCTCGAGAAGTGCAGCTCGCCGAGGCGCGCGTACGCGGCCGTGTCCCACCGCAGCGAGGGCTGGTTGGCAAAGAGCTGGTGCGTGCCGACCGAGACGGGGTGGTCCGGGTCGAGCTCGCGGATCAGTTCGAGCGTCGCGCCGGTGCGGTCGAGCCCGCGCTCGACGACGTAGCGCATCATGTCGCGCTGTCCGCCGTAGACCTTCTTGGCGTTCTCCACGCCGCTGATGCCCACCGCGTCCGGGCCGAGGCCCCATCGCCACGCCTCGTCCCAGTCGTCCACGATCAGCCGCCCGGCGGTCGGGTAGATGTTCCACGCGGCGTCCAGCGCCTCCAGGCTGCCGTACTGCTCGCGGAGCCATTGGCCGAAGCGCTTCTGTTCGAACGGGCGGGACAGCACGTCGGTCCGCCCGCCCGGCTCGCCGAAGCCCGCCCAGCCGTACAGCGCCTCGTGCCCGCGGAACCGCTCGATCAGCGGGGCGAGGGAATCCCGCACCGCCTCGAGCGCAGGCCCCTCTTCGAGATGCGACTGCTCCCACTGCTCGCGCGTCAGCCCGTGCTTGGCGAGCATCGCGTCGGTGGGAATCTTGTTGTCCCGCGAAAGGTGGAACCAGACCCCCAGGCCCGCCTCGCCGGCCGCGTCCATCCAGGCATCGGCGCGGGAGAAATCGAACTCCTCGGGCCCGAGGGCGACCGGATCGCAGTTGTGATAGCGGACGATCGTGAAGCCCAGGTCCTTCATCCGCCGGAGCTCGCGGGCGAGCTCGTCGAGGTCGCAGTCGCCCGGGGCCCACCAGACGGAGCCGATGAACCAGTCCTTCCGCTCGCGGAGGCGGCGCTGCATCGGGGAGTCGTTCAGCGCGCGGTAGGCGGCCGCCGCGGTGGCGCGGTCGTCGTCGGAGATCGGTGAAGTAGTCATGGCGGGGAGTTTACCGGGTAACGACGCTTGACGTAATGACGGATGACGAATCGGCTGGCGTTCCGGGCTCGCAGGGGTTCCGGACCGGAGGCAGCCGATTCGTCATTCGCCATTCATCCTCTCCCCGCCTCCTTCCCCGCCAGGATCATCACCAGCGCCACGATGCCGCGGATCAGGAGCGTGACGACCAGCAGGAGCAGCAGGTTCGCCCAGATGTACGTCAGCAGCGGCCAGGCGTCCGAGAGCAGGTCGCCCCAGGCGTCCGAGACCCCCCCCGCCAGGGCGACCAGCCCGGCGGTGAGTCCGACGGCGCCGAGGGCGGCGCGCAGATCCCGCCCCACCGGGACGATGCGCACGCTGAGGCACGCGGCGAGGTAGACGAACACCGGCACGCGCCAGTCGGTCCAGTCGACCTCCCAGAGCGTCTCGAGCATCCGCCGGAGCAGGTGCATCTGCGCGCCGAGCTGCTCCCAGAGCCCCGGCCAACTGCCGGGCAGCTCCTTGGGCGCCGCGGCCAGACGCCATGTATCCGAGAGGACGAACTTCTGGATCACCGGGTCGCCGAGGAGCCCGTGGAGGACGACGATCGCCGCCGAGCACGCCAGGAGCGTCAGCAGCGAGGCGACCAGCGGGCGGACGTAGCGCAGCCCCCCGGATGCCTCGGCGGCGGGGGCGCCGTCGGCGCTGCCCTGCCCGGAGGGGATGATCTTCGCGCGGCGAATCTCCCCGCCGGTAATCAGGCACCCGAGGATGTAGGCCATCTCGCTGACCAGCGTCCCGGGCAGCAGCACCCAGTTGACCCACGCCGGGCGGACGAGCCCGGTCCAGAGCCGATAGACGCCGATCGCCGTGAAGACGATCAGCACGAGATAGAGTATGAACGCCGCGTAGATCACCTGCCGTCTCCGTTGGGGTGTCCCTCCCT
Source organism: uncultured Planctomycetaceae bacterium (assembly GCA_964439555.1). Lineage (GTDB taxonomy): Bacteria > Planctomycetota > Phycisphaerae > SM23-33 > SM23-33 > CAYTQL01. The sequence goes on from CAYTQL010000112.1 coordinate 5,581, forward strand.
GTATCGGCCAGGTCGGCGGCGAAGCGTTAGCCCCGGGCGTCTGCTACAATGTCCGGGCAATCCCCGAGCTTCCGGAGGTGTCCGCAGGACCATGAACCGCCGCCAACTGACGATCGCCGCGTGCGTTGCCGCTCTTGCAGCCGGCTGCGCCGAAGAGGTGTCCTTCCCCGAGCCCGAGTCCGGCCCGACCGCGGGCCTGACGTCCGCCGACCTCGGCCGGCGCTATGACCTCGACGGCGACGGGAAACCCGATTTCTTCACCTATCCCGACGCCTCCGGGCGCGTCACCCGCCTCGGCTACGACCGCGACGCGGACGGAACCCCGGAGGAGACAATCGATCTCGACGCGCTCGGGCCGGGCGAGTTTCGCCACCTGGTGATCATCCTCGACGGGTTCGGCTATCGCGTCGTCCGTGAGTTCTACGACGAGGGGCGCCTGCGGATGTTCCACCGCCCGAGCCGGCTGATCGCCCCCTACCCGACGATGACCGATCCGGCGCTGGTCGACGCCCTGGGGCTCCCGACGAGCTCCGGGTTCGAAGCGAAGTACTACTCGCACGACCGGGACGAGGTCGTCGGCGGCAAGATGGCGTACCTCAGCGGGACCGGCGCCCCGTACAACCGCGTCCTGGACTACCGCGCCGCGTTGCTCTGGGACGCCATCGGGTACGCCAAGCCCTGGTACGTCTTCGGGCGCGAGCTGCCCAACCTGCGCAAGGACTTCCGCAAGTCCCGGAAGCCCGAGTTTCTCGCCTACGTCGTCAGCACCGCGGGGGTGAGCACCCTCGGCGGCGCCGACGGCCAACGCCGGGCGCTGAAGCGTCTCGAGCAGCTCGTCCACCGCCTCGTCTACGAGAACCGCGGTCGGGTGAAGGTCACGATGCTCAGCGATCACGGGCACAGCTACACGCCCGCCGAGCGGGCCCCGATCGCCGAGGATCTGGCCGAGGGCGGATGGAACGTCACCTCGAAGCTCGAGAGCCCGAAGGACGTGGTCTACATCCGTTTCGGGCTGGTGACCTACGCGACCTTCTACACCCATTCGCCGGCCAGGCTCGCGGCCGATCTGAGCGACTGCACGGGCGTGACGCTGGTCAGCTACGCCGACGGCGACGCCGTGGTGGTGCTGGACTCCGACGGCGGGCGGGCACGGATCACCCGGCGGGGAAACCGCTACGGATACGAGCGGATCGCGGGCGACCCGCTGGATCTCGACGCGGTCCTCGCGACGCTGGAGAGCGACGGACGGGGCATGTACGACGCCGACGCCCTGCTGGCCGCAACGGGGCAGCACCGCCGGCCCGCCCCGCTCCAGCGCCTCTGGCGGGCGCACCACGGGCTGGTGAAGCACCCCGGCGACGTGATCGTCTCGCTCGCGGACGAGTACTTCTCCGGGGCGGGGGGCTTCGCCGGGGCGGTGGACATCGCCTCCACACACGGGAGCCTCAACCGCGTCAACTCGACGGCGTTCATCATGTCGATGGTCGCCCCCCTGCCCGAGCTGATGCGCTCCCGCGGCGTCCCGGAGGCGATGAGCAACGCCCTGGCCCGGCCGTTCCCGACGAACCGCAACGACGCAGCAAAGTAGCAAGTCGCCGCGCCGCCCTGTCGCTACGTCGCCATGTCGCGGTTCCCCGACGTCGCTCGCCCCTGCGCCGCTTGATTCGCCGCCTCTCGCCGGTCATCATTCCCGGCGAAAGGAGAGCCGCCCGTGAAGCCGACCGTCAAGACCATCCGCTCCCAACCGTCATGGGTCCTTCGCAGCGACCGCGTCGAGCTGTGCCTCACCCAGCTCGGGGGGCACATGGCGCCGGTGACCTTCTTCCGCAACTCGACCGACGCCGTCCAACCGTACTACATCAGCCCGTGGCAGGGCGAGAAGGTCGCCCCCGGCGAGCCCGTGCTCGTCCCCCTGCGGGGGAACTTCTTCTGCATGCCCTTCGGCGGCGACAACGCCTGGCGCGGCGAGGACCACGTCGCCCACGGCGAGCCGGCCACCGGAAAGTGGCAGCTTGCCGATTACCAGGCCCGCGGGACCGTGCGGTCCATGACGCTGACCATGGACACCGCGGTCCGCCCGGGACGAGTCACCAAGCGGCATGCGCTGGTCGAGGGACAGAACGTGGTCTACACCCGGCACGTCCTGGAGGGCTACTCCGGGCGAATGCCACTGGGGCATCACGCGACGCTCTCGCTGGAGGCGCGTCATCTGCGCGTTTCCCACAGCCCCTTCGTGCTGGGAATGACCTGCCCGGAGCTGTTTTCGGACCCGGCCAACCGGGAGTACCAGTCGCTGGCGATCAACGAGCGGTTCGACGATCTCGCCCGGGTCCCGCTGATGTGGAAACATCAGCCCGTCGGCGACTGCACCGTCTTCCCCCAGCGCCTGGGCTTTACCGACCTGCTGGGGCTCTTCTCCGAGCCGCACGCCGAGCCCGCCTGGACCGCGGCCGTCTGCGCCGAGCAGCGCTACGTCTGGTTCAGCCTCAAGGACCCCTCGGTGCTCCCGGCCACCGTGTTCTGGATCTCCAACCGCGGGCGGCACGGAGCGCCGTGGAATGGGCGGAACATCTGTCTCGGGCTCGAGGACGTCTGCGCGTACTTCGCCTCGGGCCTGCGGGAGTCGGTGCAGGCGAACCTCGTGCGCGACGCCGGCATTCCCACGGCCGTCGAGCTGCGCAAGGACCGCCCGAAGGCGATCAACTACATCGAGGGCGTCGCGCGGGCCCCCGGGGGCTTTCGCAGCGTCGAGCGCGTCGAGTTCGGCGACGACGAGATCGTCCTCGTCAGCGATTCCGGAGAGCGCGTCAGCGCCAGCGTCCGGTGGCGGTGGTTGGAGGAGGGAGACCTCTGATTGCCAACAGCGGGTCCCGGGCCGCGGAGTGCCGGCATACGGCGCGCGACGACGCCGGGAGCGTCGTCCGCGCCCCGGTCCGGTGCGTCCGCCGGAGCCTACCGATCACGCGCAGGCAGACGGCAGCCCGCATTGGGCAGTGCGGAGTTCGCTACCAGAGTGACCGCCGAGCCACAGGCAGCCGAGAGGCGCCCACACACGGGAAGCACCCATGAACCTCCTGCTCATCTTCACCGACCAGCATCGCTTCGACGCCCTGGGCTGCATGGGCAATCCGGACGTGCGGACGCCGCACCTGGATCGCCTGGCCGGGGAAGGAGCGCTGCTGCGCCGGGCGTATTCGAATACGCCGGTCTGCACGCCGGCGCGCGGGACGCTGCTTACCGGGCTCTGGCCGACCGGGCACGGGGCGATCTCCAACGACCTGCCGATCCGCACGGACGTGCCCTCGCTGGGCACGCTGTTCCGCCAGGCAGGCTACCCCGCATTATTCATGATGCGGCGTGAGAGGCAAGGTGCGGGCGTGTTTGGT
>CAYTQL010000113.1:0-8964 GCA_964439555.1 uncultured Planctomycetaceae bacterium
GACTTCGTTGCGGCGGGGTGGTGACGCTTCAGCCACGCCGAGGCGTAGACCAGCAGGGCGAAGCTGGCGGCGTGGCTCTCCGGGAACCCGTACTCGCTGAAGCCGTGAAACTGTTGGAGGCACCGCTCGGCGAAGTCCCGCTCGTACCCGTTTTCCAGCATCCCGCTGAGCAGCTTCCGCCCGAGCGCGTTCAACCGTTCGCGGCTTCGCTTGGAGGCGATCGCCCGGCGGAGCCGGTCGGCCTGGTCGGGCGAGAAGCCGGCGGCGACCATCGCCAGGCGCATCGCCTGCTCCTGGAAGATCGGGACGCCGAGGGTCTTGCCCAGCACCGTCCGGACCGCCGCGTCCGGGTAGACGACCCGCTCGAGCCCCTGGCGGCGGCGGAGGTACGGGTGGACCATGTCCCCGACGATGGGCCCCGGGCGGACGATGGCGACCTCGATGACCAGGTCGTAGAAGCAGCGCGGCTGGAGGCGCGGGAGCATGCTCATCTGGGCGCGGGACTCGATCTGGAAGACGCCGACCGTCTCGGCGCGGCAGATCATCTCGTAAACGTCGGGGTCTTCCGGCGGGATCGTCGCCAGCGTCAGCCGCTCGCCGCCGCGGCGCTCGATCAACTCGAAGCATTTGCGGATGCACGTGAGCATGCCCAGCCCGAGGCAGTCGACCTTCAACATGCCCATCGCGTCGATGTCGTCCTTGTCCCACTCGATGACGGTGCGGTCAGGCATCGAGGCGTTCTCGATGGGCGCCAGCTCGCAGAGTGGATCGCGGGTGATTACGAACCCGCCGACGTGCTGGGAGAGGCGCCGCGGAAACCCGCGCAGCTCCCCGGCGAGGTCCAGCAGCCGGCGGACGTTCGCCTCGCCGGCGTCCAGCCCGGCGCCGCGGAGGACTTCCTCGCTGACGATCTCACCGGCGGGGCCTTCCGCGCCGGGACTCTTGAGCTGCGAGGCGATGCGGTTGAGGCCGTCCTCCGAGAAGCCCAGGACTTTGGCGACCTCCCGCACCGCCAGGCGGCGGCGGTAGGTGATCACTTCGGCGGTCAGCGCCGCCCGGGTCCGTCCGTACTTCCGGTAGATGTACTGGATGACCTCCTCGCGGCGTTCGTGTTCGATGTCCAGGTCGATGTCCGGCGGCTCGTCGCGCTCGCGGCTGACGAATCGCTCGAAGAGCACCTCGATGCGGTCCGGGTCCACGGAGGTGATGCCCAGGCAGAAGCAGACCGCCGAGTTCGCCGCCGCCCCGCGCCCCTGGCAGAGAATGCGCCGCGAGCGGGCGAAGCCGACGAGGTCGTGGACCGTCAGGAAGTACTGCGGGTAGCCCAGCTCCTCGATCAGCTCCAGTTCGTGGTCGATCTGCACCCGCACGCGGTGCGGGAGCCCGTCGGGGTACCGCTCGCTCGCGCCGGCGTAGGTCAGGCGGCGGAGGTGCTCGATCGGCGCGATGCCCGGGGGGCAGACCTCCCGGGGATACTGGTAGCGAATCTGCTCCAACGAGAAGCCGGCCGTTCGGCGGGCGATCTCCACGCTCCGGGCCACCGCGGCGGGGCAACGGGCGAACAGGCGGACCATCTCCTCCGGGCTCTTGAGGCGCCGCTCGGCGTTGGGTTCCAGGCGGCGACCGGCCTCGGCGAGCGTGCAGCCCTCGCGGATGCAGGTGAGCACGTCCTGGAGCACCCGGCGGTCCGGGTGGTGGTAGCGGACGTCGTTGGTCGCCAGCAGCGGGACGCTGCAGTCGCGTCCCATCGCGATGAACTGCTCGAGACGCCCGACGTCGTCCTGGGCGTAGGCGAAGCTGACCGCCAGGGACAGGTCCTCGCCGAACGCCTCGCGGAGGCGCCTCAAGGCGGCGAGGAAGGCGTCGTCCGGTTCGTGCGGCGCCACGGCCGCGGCGAGCAGGCCCGCGCGGTGCTCCAGAAGGTCGTCGAGGGCGAGGCGGCAGTTGCCCTTCTCCGCGCGGCGCTTGCCGAGGGTCAGCAGCCGGCAGAGACGCCCGTAGGCAGCCAGGTCCGTCGGGTAGACCAGCACCTCCAGCCCGTCGGGCCGGTCGAAGCGAAGCCGGCAGCCGACGACGAGTCGGATGCCGCACTCGCGCGCAGCGACGTGGGCCCGGACCGCCCCGGCGAGGGTGTTCGTGTCGGCGATGGCGATCGCGCGGTGGCCCAGTTCCGCCGCCCGCGTCACCAACTCGTCCGGGTGCGATGCGCCGCAGAGGAAGGTGAAGTTGCTCCGCGCCGTCAGCTCCGCATACGCCGCCGGCGCAGGGCGGTAGAGGCCTTCGGGTCCGGCGGACTTGCCGGGATGCGGCCGGAATTTGAGCGGCTGTTCAGGCATAACGGCAGGGACCGGGGATCAGCGAACAGGGATCAGGAGTTTCGGACGGCGGGTTCCCGCGGCTCGGTCGGGCCAACGCGCGCTTCGCGATCCGGTTGCTGCTTTCACGTGACTGCTCGGGGTCTTCGTTGCATTGTGATGTTTGGATGTTGGTTTTGGGGGCTTTGAGCTTCGATCGCTTCCGGCGTCACCGCCGTCCGGGCGGGCTGGAAGACGCTTCGCGCCGGAGAACGCCTGATCGCTGTTCGCTGATCCCTACTCGCTGCCGTCTATTCGCTGCCGTTCAACTCCACAATCCGTGCACGAACCAGCCGTTGTCTCCGCGGCGTCGGTAGAGCCAGAGCCAGCGGCCCTCGGCGTTTTGAAGCTTGTAGTAATCGCGTTCGGCGTCGCGGAGGCGGGCGCGGTCCTCCCGGCGGCCGGTCCACCAGGCGGCGGAGATGCGCTCCGGGCCCACGCAGCGGACGACCTCGAGCGTCTGCCCGCGCCAGCGGAGCCGGGCGACCGGCCCTTCCGGGCTCACGGCGAGGACCTCGACCGGCTCGGGCGGGTCGAGCAGGCGCGAGGGTCGATCGGCGCGGGGCGGCGGCGGGCGCCGGCCGGGCTTCTTCGGCCTTCGTCTGCCTTTGCGCGTCCGGCGGCGGAGGCGTTCGCGGGCCTCGGTCCGCAGGAAGGACCGCTCGGGCAGGTGCGAGTCCACGCGGTCCACGACGCTGACACGGGTGCGTCCCAGTCGGCTGGCCAGGACGTCCACCAGCTCACCGATGCGGCGATCGTCCCGGCCGGCGTCGGGCAGCAGCGGCAGTTGGGACCAGCGCAGCTCGCCGGTTTCCAGGGCCCGCAGGCGGATCGACTCGACCCCGAAGCCCAGGTTCGCGCGCTCCAGCTCCGGGCGCAGCAGCGTCCAGAGGCGCCCGGCGTCGGCGCTGGCGTGCGAAAGCGGAATCCGCAGGCGGACCGGCTCGGCGTCGCTGCGGTGGAGGATCAGCTCCAGCAGGCGGACGCCGAGCTGCCCCGGCGCGAGCTTCGCCAGGAGCTTTTCCAGCAGGTTCTTCGCGCCGACGCGGATGGCGTCGGCGTTGCGGACCGGCCCGCCGAGCAGAAGTTCGACCTGCGGAACCCGCGCGGGGGCGATCGGCTCGACGCGCTCCCACGCCCAGCCCAGCGCCTGGTCGATCCGCCGGGGCAGCTCGGGCCCGAAGCGGTCCCGCAAGCTCGCCCGCGGGAGCACCAGCACCTGCCCGACCCGGCAAAGCCCGACCGTGTGCAGCGCCTCCAGCGTCCGCGGGGGCAGGCGCAGGGCGTCCAGCGGGAGCGGTGCGATCGCCTCGGCCGCGGCGCCGCGAGGGGACAGCGTCACCACCTGCCCGCCGTACCGCGCCAGGCCCCATGCGCAGCCGATCGTGTCCGCCAGCGCCAGGCGCCCCTCGAGCCGCAGACGCCCGACCGCCGCGACTGCGCGGTGCAAAAGCTTCCGCTCCCCGCCGAAGAGCCGCTGGCAGCCGGTAATGTCGATCAGCAGCCCGCCGGCGCCCGCCCGGGCATGCGGGTCCACCTGCACCAGCGGCGAGAATTGCAGCGCCCACTGCGCCAGCGCGTCGAGTCCTTTGCGGTCGGCGGCCGGGCGGACCGGGCCCATGATGCGCGGACGCCCGCCCAGCACCGCCCGCGCAAGAGCGGCCGTCATCCCGGCGCGAACGCCGAGCTGCGCGGCGCGCCGGCAGCAGACGACGACCTCCTCGCGATTCCCGACCCGGTCGGTCAGGACGATCGGACGTTCGTCCGCCTCAGCCCGCCCGCGAGGCGGTGCAGGGCTCGACCGCATCCGCCGACGCACTCGGTCGATCGACCAGCGCGGCAGAAACAGTGAGACGACTCTCGGCACCGTTCCACTCCAGCGGCCAGGGGCCGCCGCGTCTGAGATGCATTCCCTTGCACCGAACCAGCTCCAGCGTCCACGCCGGAAGCAACGTCTCGCTGCGCCGCGGGCGAAGCGCCCATCGGCTCAGCGCGGCCGAGTGGGTCGCCCGGTCGGCTCCCGGGCGCCCCAGCAGCACGAGCGTCTCGCGGTCGGCGGCGGTGAGCTCCAGGCGGCGGGTGGCGGGGAGCTTCAGGGCGCCGCCGTCGCCGACCACGCAGGCGACGGCCGAGTTCCGCATCGCCAGGTCGATCGCCCACAGCCTGTCCGCGGGGTCGCGGGCGTCGACGAACAGCGCACGGTCCAGCAGCCCGAGACGTCCGATAAGCTCGGGGTTCGGGCGGCAGGCGTCGCCGACCCAGACGATCTGCCCGTCCAGGCGCCGGGCCGCCTGGGCGGCCAGGTGCAGCAGGAGGCACAGCGGGCGGGCGCCGCCGTCGCCCCGCCCCCCGGACGGGGTCGGCGGAGAGAGAAACTCGTGCACCCCGGCGACGCTCAGCCCGCCGTCACGGCGTCCGGACGCCTCGGCCAGGGCGGCGTCCACCGCGTCCCAGCCGGTGGGAATCACCCGCCCGCCGTCGCGGACGTCCCGCTCGCTGAGTTCGCGAATCCGCCGGGAAAGCTCCCGGATCACCTTGGGCTTGCTCTCGGGCCGCATACCGGAATGTTAGCATGCAGTTAGGTCGCGTCAAGGAAAAAGCGAACACAAACCGAACGACCGAACGGCAGCGACCTGGTGGAGAGTGACATAGCGAATTGCGACGTAGCGAGGAGCGACGTAGTGAAGAGCGACTGGTGAGGTGGGGGTGGGGTTCCCCGGTCGCCTGTCGTTCTGTCGCGCGGTTCGATCCGCAATCGGCAATTCACAATCGGTCCGGCTTCGCTATCATTGCCGGTATGACTTCTCCGCGTTCCGGAACCCGCCTTATTTGCCCGCTGACCGCTGAAGATCTGCCCGGAATGGAGGCCGAGGCGTCCGCCGCGGCGGCCGCGGGGGCCGGGGCGGTGGAACTGCGACTCGACTACCTCTCCGCCCTCCCGACGCGCGAGGAGTTGCGGCGGCTGATCGGCTCGTGTTCCGTTGAGACGATCGCCACGCTCCGCCCTCAGCGCGAGGGCGGGCTCTACCGCGGGGACGAGCGCCGGCGGCTGGAGGTCCTCCGGTCGGCCGCGGAGGCCGGGGCGAGCTTCGTGGACGTCGAGCACGACGTGCCGCCGCAAGACTGGCCGGGCGGGGCGCGGGTGATTCTCTCGCAGCACGACTTCCAGTCCGCCCCGGACGACATTCCCGGCGCGCTGCGCCGCCTGGCGGGGTTCCGTCCGGCGGTGGTGAAGCTGGCGTTCCGTGCGGCGGGAGGGGATCAGGCGATCGCCGCGCTGAGCGCGGCAGGCACGTGCGAGCTTCCGGCGATCTGCCTGGCGATGGGCCCGGGCGGGGTCGCCAGTCGACTGCTGGGCGGGAAGGTGGGCGCGTTCGGGACCTTCGCGGCACTGCGCGGCGGGAAGGAGACCGCCGGCGGACAGACCACCCTCGCCGAGATGCGCGATCTGTACCGCTGGGAGGCGACGGGACCGCAGACGCGCGTTTACGGCGTGGTCGGCTGTCCCGTCGAGCATTCGCTCAGCCCGGCCGTGCACAACGCCGCCTTCGCGGCGCTGGACGTGGATGCGATCTACCTCCCCCTGCGCGTGGAGCCCGGACGGGAGGCGTTCGAGCGGTTCCTTTCGGCGGCTTTGGCGGCGGATTGGCTGGACCTGCGGGGGCTGAGCGTGACGATTCCGCACAAGCAGAACGCCCTGGAGCACGTCTCGGCATCGCAGGTGGACGAGCTGTCGCTGCGGATCGGGGCGATCAACACCCTCCGCGTCGCCGACGACCGGACGCTCCGCGGGCACAACACCGATTATGACGCGGCCGTGCGCGCCTTGTGCGATGCGATGGACCTCTCCCCGGACGCGCTGGTCGGGCGTTCGGTGGGCGTGCTGGGCGCCGGGGGCGTGGCGCGGGCAATCGTCGCCGCCCTGACACGCCATAAGGCGAAGGTGACGATCTACAACCGCACGGTGGACCGGGCGACCGCCCTGGCCGGGGAGTTCCGCGTCCACGCCGCGCCGCTCGAAGCGGAGCAGGTCACCCAGGACGCCGTCGTGATCAACTGCACCCCGGTGGGGATGTTCCCGGTCGCCGACGCCTCGCCGGTCGCGAAGATCGGGCCCGCCACGCGGGTGGTCTTCGATACGATCTACAACCCCCGCGAAACCGAACTGCTCCGCCGCGCCCGCGCGGCGGGCTGCACCTGCATCAGCGGGATGGAGATGTTCCTCAACCAGGCCCTCGCCCAGTTCCGCCTCTGGACCGGCCGGGACGCGCCCCGCGAGGTGATGGAACGGGCGGCCCGCTGAGCGAGCCGAAGGCCGAAGGCGGGTCGAAAGACCCTGTGCGTTCGAATCGCGCGCATCATTCGCAGCGACGGATCGTGCATCGGATCGGGGGCGTATGGCGTATAGTTGGCGGCAGCGAGGGTCGAGTCGGTTCGAGGCCGGAAGGAACCGACGTGCGAGCCCGATGGTTCATCCCCGTCGGGGGGCTGTTTGTCGCGTTCAGGGTCTGGGGCGGTGCGCTCGGGCATGCCCCGGGCCTGGGGAAGCCCGGTTTGGGCATTGTCACCGGGCTTCTGTTGGCGTGGTTTGCCGCGGGGCTTCTGGCGGCGGCGGGCAGACGGTCCTGGTCGTCGAGGACGAACCGGGCATTCTCAAGCTCCTTCGCCGCATGCTCCGGCGCTGCGGGTACACGGTCCTCACGGCCGAGACGCCGGGCGAAGCGGAGTGGATCGCCGAGGAGCACGCCGGGGAGATCGATCTGCTGATTACCGACGTGGTCATGCCCGAGATGAACGGGCGCGACCTGGCCAGGCGGCTGCCCGCGCTGTACCCGGACATGAAACGCCTGTTCATCTCGGGTTACACCGCCGACGTGATCGCCCATCGCGGGCTGCTGCCCGACGGCGTGCGCTTCATGCAGGAGCCCTTTACCGAGGAGTGGCTGGCCGCAAAGGTCCGCGAGGCGTTGAGCGGCGTGTGAGCGGACCGGGCGCGTCATTCGGTGCGGCGGATGTCCTCGATGACGAAGAGGGGGCGGCCCTTGGCCTGTTCGTACAGCCGCCCGAGGTACACCCCGAGCACCGCCAGGACCACCAACTGGATGCTCCCGAGCAGCGCCATCGCGCCGATGAGACTGGTCCAGCCGCTGATCGGGTCGCCGGCGAACCAGGAGACGCCGGCATAGATGAGCAGCCCGACGCCGAAGAGGGCGAACAGCAGCGCCGCGACGCCCGCGAGGCGCAGCGGCTTGGTCGAGAAACTCGTGATCGCGTCGATCGCCAGGCGGAGCATCCGGCTCAGGGGGTATTTCGTGCGCCCGGCGTAGCGCGGGTCGCGGTCGTAGAGCAGCGGTTCCTGGCGGAAGCCGATCCAACTGACCATCCCGCGGAGGAAGCGGTGCTGCTCCGGCATGCGGTTGATCACGTCCAGCGCCCGCCGGCTGAGGAGGCGGAAATCGCCCGTCTGCGGGGGAATGTCGGTGTCGCTGAGGCGGTTGATCAGCCGGTAGAACAGGCTGGCGGTGCAGCGCTTGAACGCCGTCTCGCCTTCCCGGCGGCGTCGGCGTCCGTAGACCACGTCCGCCCCGGCGTCCATCGTCTCGAGCATCGCCCCGAGCAGCTCCGGGGGGTCCTGGAGGTCGGCGTCGAGGATCAGAATCCGCCGGCCGCGGCAGATCGTCAACCCCGCCGAGAGGGCAAGCTGATGCCCGTGATTGCGCGAGAGCTTCACGCCCACCACGTGCGGGTCCCTCTCCGAGATCTCGCGCATCAGCGCCCAGGTCCGGTCGGTGGACCCGTCGTCCACGAGCACCAGTTCGTAGGCGTCGCCCACGGCGTCTTCGCAGGCGACGGCGGTGCGGCGGTGGAGCTCGGGAAGGCACTCCTGCTCGTTGTAGCAGGGCACGACGACCGAAAGCCGCACCGCGGGCGCCGGGGTTTCGGGCGCGTCGGACTGCGGGGTTTCCGACATCGGCGGACTCCTCGGGCAGCGGCGTTCCGGCGGCGCGCACGGCGCGCCGGGGCCTCTGATGGTTCATCGGCACGGTCGGGTCCCGAACAAAAGGGGCGATTCGGAATTGTGGACTGTGCACTGCGTATCGTGTAGTCAGTCACGGTGGGCCCCCGGCGGAGCGCCGGCGAGACCGGCAGGACCGGACGCCCGACGCGACAATTCACAATCCACGACCGCCCGGTCGTGTCTGAGAGAACAACCGGTCTGAGGGAGCTTTCCATGCGCAGGACTATTCTGTTCGCCGTGCTCGCCGCCGCGAGCCTCGCCGCGCCCCTCCGCGCCGCCGAGCCGCCGGCGCATCCGTTCATGCTCTGGACGCGGAAGGACGTCGCCGCGCTGAAATCGCGGATCGAGAGCGACCCGTGGACCCGGGCTGCGTGGAAGCGCTTCCTCGCCTCCGACGCGGAAGGGGATCAGTGGCTCCGGGACCTCTTCCGCTACGTGCTCACCGACGACGCCGAGGCGGGACGCCGCGAGGTGAAGAAGCTCATGCGGGTGATCAACTCCAAGGCGCCCCGCGGCGGCGCCCAGTGGATCAACATCCTCCGCTACGACATGCTCCAGCCGCTGCTCAGCGACGACCAACGCGAGGCCTAC